>JBQCDS010000421.1:0-2954 GCA_051961035.1 Trinickia sp.
CGGGGCGCTATCGGGATGCTTCGCTCCCGAGCGCTTGGCGCGCGGCACTTGCCCAAACGTCGGTTCGGCGCGCTCGCTGGCCACAAGCGCGAACGCGGCTGGATGGCTATTCTAGCCCACGTCGGATCGGCGGCGAATGCAACGCGCGCACGACGTTTCGGTAGGTTTGACGGGAATGCACCGCCAGAGCGGCCCGCGCCGAAAACGTACGGCAAGCGAGGCGGTCAGTCTTCGGTCTTATATAAGACAAAAGAGTTGGGCGTTCCGTATTATGCATTAAGATTCCGCCATTTGCCATAGAGGCGTCCGGCGCGCGCGGTGCGCCCATTCCTGCCGCGCGACTCGATAGCCGACTCGCCGCTCCCATCGCTCGGTCATTTTTATGCGCCTCATCGCTCTCAATAAACCGTTCGGCACGATTTGCCAGTTCTCGGCGCATGAATCGCGCCCATCGCTCGCCGATTGGGTCAAGGTTCCCGGCGTCTACCCCGCAGGCCGGCTCGACGCCGACAGCGAAGGGCTGCTGCTGCTGACGGACGACGGCGCTTTGCAAGCGCGCATCGCCGAGCCGCGTCACAAACTCGTCAAACGCTATTGGGCGCAAGTGGAAGGAACGGCGGACGAAGCGGCGCTTGCGAAATTGGCGGCCGGCATCGATCTGGGCGACTACACGACGCGTCCGTGCCGGGCGCGGGCGATCGACGCACCGCAAGCCCTGTGGCCGCGCGTGCCGCCGATCCGCTACCGCGCCGCGATACCGACGAGCTGGATCGAGATCGCAATCGCCGAAGGCAAGCATCGCCAAGTGCGCCGGATGACCGCCGCGGTAGGCTTTCCGACGCTGCGTCTCGTGCGCGTCGCCGTCGGCAAGCTCGATTTGCTGACGCTCGCCCTCGCGCCCGGGCAATGGTGCGAATTGCCGGCTCGCGCGCCGTGGGACGGTCTGCCGCAATCGTAAAAATCCACGTCAACCGCGCGCACGAGTCGCGCGTTATCGGACGTAGATGCCGCCCGAAGCTATCCGGCATTGGCAATCGGCACCCGCCGGCCGTATTGATTTTTCGATATTGGACGTGGAACCGAATGCTCGCAGACGCGTCGGCAAATTTGTTTGATGCGGCTGTCAACCGCAAGGTGGATGGCGCGTTTACCGATTTGACTCATTGACCGGGTCATTTGGTTAATTAACTAAAGCTGAGGATTCACAAATGAACAAACTGATCGCCGCTCTGGTCGCTGGCCTGTTTGCAACGGCTGCTTTCGCACAAGCTTCGGCTCCGGAAGCTGCTTCGGCTGCCCCCGCTCCGACGGCAAAGTCGACGAAGCACCACGCCAAGCACCACGCTAAGCACCACGCCAAGAAGGCGAAGGCTGCTAAGGCGGAAGCCGCTTCGGCCGCTTCGGAGTAAGTTTGTTGTAACGACGCAGTCAAGAACTAGCAATACTGCCGTTCTTCACGGCGTTGAAGGCAGGTGGCCGCAAGGCGCCTGCCTTTTTCTTTTCTTTTACGAGCGGTTTTGCGTCATGCACTCGCTCGCGTAACATGCGCTGGTTTATCTTCGTCGAAAAGGAGTGGTGTCGTGCGATTTTCGTTTCGCTCGTGGATGGGGCGCCTGGCGCTTACCCTTGCGGTGCCCGCTTGCGTGCTCGCGGCCGCACAGTTCTTGCCTACTTCCGCGCTCGCGCAGGCCATGCCCGCTGGCGCCAAGCCGCCCGAGGCCTTCCCGCGTGTGAAGCTCACGGCCGGCATGTTCGTGATCGATGCGGCCGTGGCGGCCAACGACGCCGACCGCGAGCAAGGCCTCATGTATCGCACCCAGCTCGCGCCGAATGAAGGGATGTTGTTCGTCTTCAACGAGAACGCCGTCCATTGCTTTTGGATGAAGAACACCTTGATCCCGCTGTCGATCGCGTTCATGCGCGCCGACGGCACGATCACCGACATCGATGAGATGCAAGCCGAAACGACGAACAACCACTGCCCGCGCAACAACGGCGTGTATGCGCTCGAGATGAGCCGTGGCTGGTTCTCGTCGAAGGGTATTCACCCGGGCATGAAAATCGACGGGCTGCCGCAGCCGCAATAACGGCGAACGCAAGAAACGCGAGCGAGGCGCCGCGCCGGAGCGAGTGCGCATGCGCCGGCTCGCGCGGTACATCGTGCGCGCCCGCCGCGCGCCGCCCGGCCTGCCTGCGCGAGGGCGCGCTTACGGTTGGTGCTCGATTTAAATCGATGGGCACCGCCAAAAGCCCGCAAACGGAAATATCGCCTCACACTGGCACTACTGCCAGTTGCCCAACCCACGGCAAGGTGATTAACTCACAGCCATTAAAACAAAAATAACCGTGACTAAAATAACGCTTCACACCCTTTAAACGAAACGAACATCGCCCGCTCATTTGCACTGAATCCGATTGCAAGCCTGTAGTGCGTCGATCCGCCCACGCCGCCCAGCCTACAGGGGCGGCGCAACGGTAGCCTGTGCGCGGGCCGCCGGAAGATGCCTCGTTCTTTTTTCGTTCCATTCGATCCAAAGAATTCGATTTATCTATCAGCAGGAGAGTCAACTCAAAGTCGCATCGGCGCTGCTATCGGCTAGTCATATGCATTCACCCGATCGAACTGCGTCGCGTCGCTTAATCGTTTTAAATGCAAACCCATCAATTCAGCGGAAGCATGAACCAAGGGGCTTAAAATGAACAAGGTTGCAATGTATGTGGGTGTTTCATTGATTGGCTCGGCCATCGCGGCCGGCGCCAGCGCGCAAGTCAGAACCGTGGGTGCGGTCACGCACTTCACGCAGCGGGCGCAAGCCTCGCAAATGAGAGCATCGATTTCGCGCACGCGCAGGCGATGCCGATGCCGACCGCGGCCGTGCAGCCGCCGTCCATGGCCGACGCCATGCTGCAAGCCCCGGCGCACACGGGCGCGCCCGGTTTTTCGCCCGGCGGTC
>JBQCDS010000422.1:0-5499 GCA_051961035.1 Trinickia sp.
ACGTGGCGAGCGCGCGGCACGGCAGCGCTTCGCAAAACGCGCCGGCGAGCTATACCGAGGTTTTCTCGTCACGGCCACGTTGATGCTCGTCATCAGCGCCGCGTTCGCCGCGCTGCGTATCGAAGCACCGAATCTCACCGCGCGCGATCTGCGCGATCTCGTCGTGATGCCGGCACAAACGCTATGGGACGTCGCCTCGCTCAAGCGCCAGCCGTACCTTGCTTCGGTGCTGCCGATGTACATCGGATTCGCGCTGGCAACGCCGGTCATCGTACCGCTCGCGCAACGAAAGCCCTGGCATCTGCTCGCTGCCAGCGCCACAGCATGGAGCTTGGCCGGTTTTGTCACCGACTGGCTGCCTTCGATCGATCAACGAGCTTGGCATTTCAATCCGCTCGCGTGGCAGTTCGTGTTCGTCCTCGGCGCGATCGCGCGCTGCCAGCCCATCTATCAACGGATACGGACGATGCGCTGGGCGGGGATGCTGAGCGCGACGGCGATCGGTATCGTGCTTTGCCTTGCTTCGGCCAAGCTCACCGGCTCGGGGGAGTTGCGCGCCTTCGCTTCCAAGCCCGACTTGGGCTGGCTGCGCCTGTTCAATTTCGCGGCGATCGCATGGCTGGCGGCCGACATGACGCGCCGCGGCTGGATCGCGTGGCTGGCGCGAAAGCTACGGTGGGTCAACCGCGTGGGACGTGCGGGGCTCACTTCGTTTATCGCGGGCGCGGGCATTTCGCTCGTGGTCGATTCGGTGCTCTACACGGTCACGGACGGCCTCTTGCATGTCCCGCTCGGGCTCGCCGCCGATGCCGCCGCCATCGTCGCGCTCATCGCGGTGGCTCACCTGCGCGAGCGCCCGACCGAGGTTCGCATGGCCACGGCAGCCTCGTGAATCCGGCGTCGTGAATCCGGCGTCGTGAAGCCGGTTTCATGAGTTCAACGATCGGTCCATGCCGAGACGCTCAACGCGCAACGTCGCGCCAAAGCACAGTCAAGATCGTCATCAACGCGGGGCCGATGAACAGACCGACGAGCCCAAACGTCTCCGCACCGCCAAGGATGCCGAACAATACGAGCAGAAACGGCAACCGTGTCGTACTGCCGATAATGCCCGGCCGCACGAAATGTTCGGCGATGAAGACGACGACGGCGCCTGTCGCCAGCACGGCTACCGCCCCCATCACATGCCCGTGGATAAGGAGCCACAGCGCCGCAATGCCGAATACGATCGGTGCGCCAAACGGCACCATCGCCGCAATCGCCGTGACGAGGCCCACCTCGGCCGCGTGCGGTAGGCCCGTCGCAACGTAGGACACCGCGATGAGCGCGCCCTCGCCGAAGCCCACCACGACGAGGCCCGTCACCGTGGCGCGCACAGCCGCGGCCATTTGAATCGCCAGGTGGGCCCCATCCGCACCAAACAGGCGCCGCACGGCTTTGACCAACTGCTCGGACATCTGCGGCCCCGAGCGCAAGACGACAAACAGCGTGAGCAGCATGAAGCCAAAATGCACGATGCCTTTCAACGCGAGCGAACCGACGTGGCGGCTGGCGGTGGCAACGGGGGTGCCGCGCAATTGCTGCACGGCCGGCGATTCGTCGAGCGGGCGCGCGAGGTTCGCTTGCCACCACTGCGCGATCTCGTTGCCGAACGGCAGCCGCTTCGCGAATTGCGGTAACGCGATACCGTGTTGCTCGATGTCGGAAACCCAATGCATCAGGTTATGCGTCTCATGCAGAACCTGCGAAAAGATTCCCACGATCGGCAGCACGACGAATAGGCCCACCACGGTCGTCATCGCCAACGCGATGGCGCTCGCGCGCATCGAACTCTGCCTGGGTGCGCTCACGCGCTGCAACACAGGCCAAACGACGATGGCGATCACGAGCGCCCAGACGATAGGCTCAATGAACGAGCGAATGATCCACAGCGCCAGCACGACGAGCACCGCATACAGCAGCAGCGTCCCGATGCGCTGCCTGCGCCTTCCTTCGGAGTCTTTGGTAGCGAGCGGAAAAATGGGCATGAAGACCGCCTTTGCAATGAGCGTGCCGATCGCGGCTATCTTATCGAAGTTCGGTCGGCCACCGTCACGGCGTCATTGACTAAACGCCGGTCTTTGCAAAGAATCTGAGCCGATGCCGTCGAACGATCCTCATCTCAGGAGCGGCCATGCGCTTGCATTTCGCCATACCGCCAGCCTCACGCCGCAGGCACGCCGCCGCAACGGGCGTGCTCGGCTTTGCACTCGCGTGCGCGATCGCTGCCGGCGAGTGCAGACATGCATACGCCGACGAAAACGGCAACCGCACGGACGGGAGCGCAACACCTGCTGCTCCTAGCGCCGGCGCCAGCGCGCCATCGAGCGCGCAAGCCCATGCCGCGCTCGCGGCAAGCGCGCCGCTCCCGGCTTCCGCGCCGGAAAGCGCCGCATTCGCGCCCGTACCGCCCGAACGGTCGATCGAGACGAAGCACACGCTGCGCCTGGACGGTCACCGGCTCGACTATCGCGCCACGGCGGGTAACCTGCTATTGCGCGACGAGAAAGGCGAACCCATCGCCAGCGTGTTCTACGTCGCGTACACGGCGGCCGGCCTGCACGATCGCGCTGGCGCGCGCGGCACCGCGCGCCCTGTCACGTTCCTTTTCAACGGCGGGCCGGGCGCCGCGAGCGTTTTCTTGCTGATGGGCTCCCTCGGCCCGAAGCGTGTGCATACGTCGAGCCCGTCGGCAACGCCGCCCGCGCCTTACGTGCTCGCCGACAACCCCGATTCGCTCATCGACAAGACCGATCTCGTCTTCGTCGATGCAGTCGGCACGGGCTTTTCACAGATCGTCGGTCATGGCACCAGCAAGCCGTTTTGGAGCGTCGATGGCGATTTGAACGCGTTCACCCAATTCATCGACCGTTATTTGACCGTCAATGCGCGCTGGAACTCGCCGAAATTTCTCATCGGCGAATCGTATGGCGCGGCGCGCGCGGCGATGCTGGCCTATCACCTGGGCCAGCACGAGATTTCGCTCAACGGTGTGGTGCTGCTCTCCTCGGTACTGAATTCGGGCATGCATGCACCGGGCCTCGATCTCATGCATGTGCGCTACTTGCCCTCGTACGCGGCAACCGCGTGGTATCACGACAAGCTCGGCCCCTCGAAGCCCGCCGACTTGCCGGCTTTCCTGCGCGAAGTACGCGATTTCGCGGCGGGGCCCTACGCCGCCGCGCTCGCGAAGGGCGATGCGTTGCCCGACGCCGAGCGCGATGCGATCGCCGCGCGCGTCGCCCAGTACACGGGACTCGATGCGCAATACGTCATTCGGGCGCGGCTGCGCATCGAGCCCTCTCATTTCCGCAAGCAGCTCTTGCTGGGGCAAGCGCGCAGCGTGGGACGCTACGACAGTCGCTTCGAAGGGATCGAGTATGACGACGACTCATCCTCGCCCGACTACGACGCCTCCGAAAAGTACATCACTGGCGCGTTCAACGCGGCGTTTCACGAGCATTTGGCGCAGGACCTGCACTATGCGACCGCTCCGCCCTATCGCGTCTTCAACGGCCGCGTGCTGGACGCGTGGAATTGGAAGCATCGCGCATGGTGGGGCGAAACGCTCAACGTGCCGTACGCGGCGGCGGACCTAGCGGAAGCGATGCGGCAAAACCCGCGTTTGCACGTGCTGTCCGCAAATGGCTACTTCGATCTCGCCACGCCGTTCTTCGCCACCGAGTACGACCTTTCCCACATGGGGCTCGAGCCGTCGCTGCGCGCGAATGTGCGCGTGACCTACTACGCGACCGGGCACATGATTTATCTGGACGACTCGGCACTGCACGCGCTGAAGGCCGATTTGGAGCGGTTTTATGACGAGGCGACTCGCCCATGATCGTTTGACGGGAAGCCTCCTGCCATCGAATCGGAGTCGACGCGCACAGCATGAATAAGCAATAGGCCGTTTTTCGCCATTTTATTCACGTCCGATAGCGATCAGAACGGGGATAAAGCACATATTTTCATGCGAAATTCATCAAATTCGATGACGAAGCTTCGCATCTTCCCGTCGCGTTATTCGTCATGAACCCACCCAACGCTCGTACAGACCATATTTTCCACTATTACCATTAACAGCTACACGACGATGCTTTTAGCCTGTTAGGTTAAGCACGCTCAATAAACTATTGAGCGTCATTATTACCCCATTAACCGATAACGATGGCTCGAGACGGCATAACCATTTTGAATCCGTTTGCATACCGCTTTCCCGCGGATACGGCGTCTCTTGGCGTTGCAGTCTGAGGAGGTCAAATTGAGGTCGACATTTAAATCGAAAGGGGCAGTATCCAGCATCTGTCAAACCGCGGCACTTGCGTTACCACTGTTGCCGCTCGCCGTCGCGGCGCTGCCAGGCCATGCGGCCGCTGCGCCAACGGCGTGGGTCGCCACGGAAACACGGGCCTTTCTTACGCCGCAGCAGATGCGCACGCTCGCGGCGAGCCCGCAAGCGCAAGCGATGGCGGGCGAGAAGACCCATGTCGTTGTCACTTTGCGCGTACGCAACATGAACAAGCTCAAGGCGCTCGGGCAGGCCGTCAACGAGCGCGGGAACGCACAATACCATCGCTTTCTCACGCCGGAGGCATTCCTGACCGAGTTCGCACCGTCCGAAGCGCAAGTACGAAAGGTCGTCGCATATCTGCGCAAAAACGGCTTTGTCGATATTCGCGTGTCGAAGAATCGTCTCTTGATTTCGGCCGACGGCACCGCCGGCACCGTAAAGACAGCTTTCAACACGCCGCTCGTGCACTGGCGCAAGGGCAGCCGCGCCGTCTTCGCCAACTCGGCGCCCGCCCAGGTGCCCGAAGCGCTCGGCTCGACGGTGCTTTCCGTGCTCGGCCTCCAAAACGTGACGCGCGCACACACGATGGCAGTCCGCGGCCCGCGCACACGAGCGAAGACGACGTCGAAGGGCACGGAGACGGGCCACTATCCGCTCGAATTCGCATCGATTTATGGCGCGAGCAACCTGCCGACGGCATCCCAAACCACGGTCGGCATCATCACGATCGGCGGCGTGAGCCAGGCCACGCAAGATCTGAATCAGTTCACCTCGGCGAACAGTCTGACTGCCGTCAACGTCTTGGCCGTGCCAACGGGAGACCCGAACGGCGACTATAGCGACGACCCAGAAGGCCAAGGCGAATGGGATCTCGACAGCCAAGACATCGTCGGGGCTGCCGGCGGCGCCGTCGGTCAACTGATCTTCTACGAAGCCGACATGAACGCTCCGGGCAACACGGGCCTCACCCAAGCGTTCAATCAAGCTGTCACCGACAACAAAGCCAAGGCCATCAACGTTTCGCTCGGCTGGTGCGAAACCGATGCCCAAGCCGACGGCACGGTGGCTGCCGAGGATCAAATCTTCGCTACGGCCGTGGCGCAAGGGCAAACGTTCTCGGTCTCCTCGGGCGACGAAGGCGCTTACGAGTGCAATAGCCGCGGATATCC
>JBQCDS010000423.1:0-2690 GCA_051961035.1 Trinickia sp.
ATGACGAGCACGACGAGCACGACCGACGTCGCCAACTCGAATTGAACATCGCGCACGGAGGCTCGGATCGTCGTCGTGCGGTCGGTGATCACGGCCACGTTCACCGCCGCCGGCAGCGACGCCTGCAACTGCGGCAGCAGGGCCTTCACGCTGTCGACGACTTGAATCACGTTCGCGCCGGGCTGACGCTGGATGTTGAGCAAGATGGCCGGCGTCACTTTGCCGCCCGCGCCGACCCACGCGCCGAGCTTCGTGTTCTCGGCGCCGCCCACCACCTTCGCGACGTCGGTCAGCATGACGGGACGGCCGTTCTTGTAGGCAACGATGGCGTCGTCGTACGCCTTCGCGTCGGTGAGCTGATCGTTGGCATTGATCGTGAAGTTGCGCGTCGGCCCGTCGAAGTTGCCCTTCGGCGTATTCACGTTCAGGTTCGCGACGCTCGTGCGCAGATCGTCCAGGTTCAAGCCGTATGAGGCGAGCGCGAGCGGGTTGGCCTGAATCCGCACAGCGGGCCGCTGCCCGCCGCCGATGCTGACGAGACCGACGCCGGCCACCTGCGATATTTTCTCGGCGAGCCGCGTATCGGCAATATCCTCGATGTCGGTGAGCGGCGTTGTCTTCGACGTGATCGCGAGCGTGAGGATCGGGGCGTCGGCCGGGTTGACCTTCGCATAGATGGGCGGTGCGGGCAAATCGGCCGGCAACAGGTTTCCGGCCGCGTTGATCGCGGCCTGCACCTCTTGCTCGGCGATGTCGAGCGGCAGATCGAGGCTGAATTGCAGCGTGATGACGGAAGCGCCGGCCGAGCTTTGCGACGACATTTGATTGAGCGACGGCATTTGGCCGAACTGCCGCTCGAGTGGCGCGGTGACGGCCGAGGTCATGACCTCGGGGCTCGCGCCGGGATAGAACGTTTGAACTTGAATCGTCGGATAGTCGACTTCCGGCAGCGCCGAGATCGGCAGAAAGCGCAGCGCGACCAAGCCGACGAGCATGATGGCGGCCATCAGCAGAGCGGTGCCGACGGGACGCAGGATGAAAGCGCGTGACGGATTCATGCGTGAGGGCGCCCGCTCTTACTGCGCGCCGGCGGAGCCGGACGCGCGCTGGCGACGATGCGCATGCGCACCGGAGGCGCCCGACGCGTGCGAGGCGCCCGACGCCGACGCGGCGTGCATGACGGCGGCCGCGTCCGGCGCGACGGTGATCTTCGCCCCTTCGCGCAAACGGTCCGAGCCGTCGGTCACGACACGCTCGCCGAGCGCGAGCCCCGATGCGATGCTCGTTCGCTCGCCATCGACGGGGCCGACTTTGAGCGGGCGGACCGTGACCGTGTTGTCGGGTTTGACGACATACGCGAACGGGCCGTTGGCGCCGTTGAGCACGGCCGAACTCGGCACGATCACGGCATTGTGGATCGTATCGATCAGCAACCGCGCGTTGACGAACTGATTCGGAAACAACATCTGTCCCGTGTTGGGGAACAGCGCCCGCAGCTTGACGGTGCCCGTCGCCGTATCGATTTGATTGTCGATCGTTTCCAGGTGGCCCGTTTCGAGGGCGACGGTATTGTTGCGGTCGTAGGCCGTCGTCGATAGCTTCGCTTGCGCGTGCATTTGTTTCAGAATGGCCGGTAGATTGTCTTCGGATGTCGTGAAGACGACGCTGATCGGCTGCAACTGCGTGATGACGACGATGCCGTTCGCATCGGACGGCGTCACGTAGTTGCCCGGATCGACCTGCCGCAGGCCGACGCGCCCCGAGACGGGCGCGGTGATTCGCGCGTAGACGAGATCGAGCTTGTAAGTGTCGATGTTCGCGCGATCGGACTGCACTTGGCCTTCGTACTGCTTCACGAGCGAAGCTTGCGTATCGACTTGCTGAGCCGCGATCGAATCCTGCGTTAGCAGCGTCTTGTAGCGCTTCAGATCGAGACGCGCCGTTTGCAGCAATGCGGCGTCCTTCGCCAGCGTGCCCTCGGCGTTTTCCAGCGAGATCTGATAGGGCCGTGGATCGATTTGGGCGAGCACATCGCCGGCCTTGACGAACTGGCCTTCCTTAAAGTTGACGCTCTGAAGCATGCCCGAGAGCTGGGTCTTGACCGTCACGGTCGCAAGCGGCGTGACGGTACCGAGCGCGGTGATCACGATCGGCATGTCTCCTGCCTTCGCCGCCACCACATGCACCGGTTGCGGCTGATTGGCGAAGGCGCCGCGGCCACCGCCATGGCGCGCGGTCGCGGCGGGCCCGGCGCCGTTGTCGCTCGCGCGCTTCCAGGGCCGCCACCAGATGAGCGCCAGGGCGACGATGACGAGCACGGCGATCGCGATCCGGCGCCGCTTGCGGCGCTGGATCGGGGCGGTATCGGGGGCGTTTTCGTACGAGGGAGGGCGGTTATCTTGTTCGGCCATCGAAGTCTGTGTGAGCGGCAATGCCAATAGGGATACGGCGCGGGACAGCTCGATCGCGGCGCTCGTGCGCAAGGCGGGCGGCGCGGGTGAAATGCGGGGCGCGCGGCGGCCGGCATGGTGCCCGCTGCCGGGCCGGGCCGGGCCGGGCGGGCCGGGCCCAAACCTGGCTGCCGGACGTTCCGCGCCGCGCGCCGATGCATGATGCTACGTCCCGGCGCATTGGCCAGTCCAGCCGTGCATCTTTCGGTTGATTACGGGGGTTACAGTACGGGGGGGCCG
>JBQCDS010000424.1:0-2714 GCA_051961035.1 Trinickia sp.
AGGAGCGGTTGTATGCGTGCGGGGCCGGGCGCGGCGACGTGAAGGACACAGGAGCGATCGAGGCCGATGATTCGGGCGCAGGCTCGGATATCGCCGGGCCGATACTCGGTACGATCGTCACCTCGACCAAGGGGGGCCATCATGCCGCGCGTTTGCCTATTGATAGAACTGCGCTTGCGCCCGGAACATCTGAGCATACTTTCCGCCGGCCGCTATGAGCTCATCGTGCGTGCCGGTTTCGACGATACGGCCGTCCTGTAGAACGACGATGCGATCGACGTAACGCGTGAGCGCGAGGCGATGACTGACGATGACCGTTGTCTTGCCGGCTGCCGTCTTTAGGATCAACTGCATGATGTCCGCTTCCGATTCCGGATCGAGCGCGGAAGTCGGCTCGTCGAAAAGCAACAGGTCCGCTTCGTCGGCATGTAGGACCGCCCGAGCAATCGCGAGGCGTTGCCACTGTCCGCCCGATAGATCGATGCCGTTGTCTGCTTCGATTGTCAGAGCGACATCCGCGTGTCTTGCCAGATCCCCCAGGCCGACGGCTTGGAGTGCTTGACCTAGGGCCGCTTCGCTGCGGTCGCGTGCCATCAGATTGTCGCGTACGCTCAGCGGAAAGCGGGCGAAGTCTTGGAAGACTGCGACGACGCTTGGTGGGCTGCGCCATCCGATCGATTCGATCGCGCCTTCGGTCGGCTCGTAAAAGCCGACTAGCAATTTCATGAGCGTTGACTTGCCGGCGCCGTTGTCGCCGACGAGTGCTACTGTTTCGCCCGGGCCGACGTGCAGATCGATATGGTGCACCGTATCCTTCCCTGCTCCGCCGTAGCGGAAGCTGACCGCGGATAACGTTATACCCGGCTGACTGTGCGACGCATGACGGCTCGCAGTTACCGGGTCGAGTCGGGCGCGCCTGTGCACGGCATGTTCGGCGAGCAGCGTTCGGTAGGGCCGCATGTTGTAGCAAACGCCGAGCAGATTGCCGATGTTGTAGACGATGGCAGCGAGCCCATCGCGTAGTTGCACGAGTGCCCCGAGAAAGATTGCGAGATCGGCGATACCGTAGCGCCGGTCATGAAAGCCGGTCGCGATGGCGTACAACGGCACGCCGAGGCAGACGGCCGCGAAGAGGGCGGCAAATGTCAATTTGACTGCACTGCGCATGCGCACGCGTTTCACCGCTTCCAAGTAAGTGCGATACCGGTTGAGCCAGCGTTCGAGCAGCGGTGCTTGCATACCGTAGACACGCAAGTCTTTTGCAAATTCCGGTTGCGTCAATACGCGTTCTAGAAGGCGCAATTCGTTGAACGTCGAGGCGAAGCTTTCATGAACGTTCCAACTGGTACGTTCGGCCTTCGCGCGCGAGAGCATGAATGGAACCATGCCACCGAGCATCAGCAGTGGGATCCACCAAGCAATGGCGCCGGTGAGCAGCGTCACGGGTATGATCAATACGACGCCGAGGCTTACTGCGTAGAGATGGCCGATCAAATCGCCGATCGCGTCGCTCGTGCGTGTGCAAAGGACGGCTGTTTCACGCAGTGTCTTGTCTTCGTGGATGCCGAGGTTCGGAAAGGTCGACACCGCATGGTTGACATCGGCTTTCAACGTCATATGCACGGCGTCGCGCAACGTATCGAGGACGAAGCCGGAGGCGGTGGAAAGACTATCCCCAACTGCGCTCAACGCGATGTAGGCGACGATGAGTGACGCTACGCCGGCGGTTGTGCTGCCGCCCGATAGGTTCGCAATGAGCTGGGCGGAGAAGTACACGAGTGCCGACGGAATGAGGCCGGCAAGCAGATTCAGTACAAGCGTCGCACAGAACGCGTGTGGCGCTGCGCGGTACATCAACGAAATGGAATCGGCGAAGTTTACAAAGAGTGTTGTGAATTGCTTGGGCATCGAGAAGGCGTGTGAGGAGTCGATATTGCGCGGGATAATTGGGCGCGCGGGCACGCGAAATGGTTCGGCTGTGTTTCGAGGGAGGCTTGCTTCGAACGATGCAAGCGTTGCGCCGGGCATCGGATTGTCGCCGTCTTAAAAATGCGCGGCTAGGTACGGTGGTGGAGCGATTTTTCTATTGAGATATGGAACCGCGTGTTCTCCGACGCGTGGAAGATTGATACTTACCTAACGCGAACGGAGCGCGCCCGTGTGTGTCTAGGCGACCCGTAGTCGTCCGCCCCGTAGGGATCGAAGGGCGCGCTCTCAGCGTGCGATATTGCGGATGAAGTTGTGGCTCGCACCTATGCGTGGAACAGCCGAAAGCGGCAGTTTACGCCTCGGCAGATCGGAATTGCCTTGAAAGTGCTGGCACAGAAGGGGTGGGTTGAACCGGTTCAGGCTGCTGACCACCGGCGTCCGGCGTAAAGCGAAGCCCCAGATGTTTCGAACCCGCCGTTACATTCGGCTATTTGGTTTCGGCCGCTACCACGGCATCTTATAAACCTGCCCGACGGCCTTCCCCACATCGCCCGGTCCGTGGTAGATCGAGAGCGCCGATTCCGTCGGCGATTGCGTGCCAGGATCTGCTTTACCGGCTCCAGCCCTGCGCTCCGCTTTATTGGCGAGCATGCCCGGGGCCGGCGCCGGCGGCTGCTCCACCGGCCGAGTCGCGTACCGGCCTTCCGTCAGCGCGCCGCGCGGCACGCGCTCGGTGCCGATCAACGCACGCTCGCTGCGCTCGGTCGCATCGAAAGCCGAGCCGT
>JBQCDS010000425.1:0-14444 GCA_051961035.1 Trinickia sp.
GGACACGCTTTCGGCCCAGACGGTCTGAAAGTATGCCAGCGAACGGCGAACAGGCAGCCGTCACGAGCGCGGCCCCGAGTGCCGCGCTCATCCCCACCGACATGGGCAGGCCGAGGATCTTGATCGCGTAGGTGGACATGTAGAACAACACGATGTAGTTCGCCGCCGTGCCACCGATGGTCGTGACGACGCCCGCCACGAGCGCCGTGCGATGACGCGAGAGGATCTCGCGCAGCGGACGCGCGGTCTCGGTTACCGCCATCTCCGCAGGTTCGGCATCGCGGAGCGTTTCGTCGAGATGGCTGCGGATATAGACACCCACCGGCACGATCAGCATGCCGATCACGAACGGCACACGCCAGCCCCAGCTGTGCAGCGCCGCTGGGGTCAGCGCATACGAAAGCGCGACGCCAAGCAGCGCGCCGCAGACGGCGTTCAGCCCTTGGCTCACGAACTGCCAACTGCCATAGAAACCGCGCGTGCGATCGTTCGCATATTCGAGCAGCATGGTCGTGGACGCGCCCACTTCCCCGCCCACCGCGAAGCCTTGAACGAGCCGAGCAAACACGATGAGGGCAGGCGCCGCAATGCCGATCTGCCGGTACGTGGGTGCAAACGCGATGAGCATCGAGCCAAGCGCCATGAGCCAGAGCGTGAGCGTCATCGCCGCCTTGCGACCGGCGCGGTCGGCGAATGCGCCGATCAACACGCCACCGAGCGGCCGCACGATGAAGCCCACGCCAAAGCTGCCCACAGCGAGCAGCAACTGATTGAGCGCGCCATGCACCGGAAAGAACAGCGCGCCTATCGTGGTCGCAAAGAAGCTGTAGACGGTGAAGTCGAAAAATTCCAGGCCGTTGCCGAGCGTAATCGCGGCGATCGCCTTCGCACGCGATGCGCGCGTGTGCCCAGGTGCGCCGAGCGCCTGGGAGTTCAAAGAGGTCACGTTCATTGGGGGTCTCCTCCAATCTTGGTCGAATACGCTCGAACTAGCGAACTAGCGAAGTGGCGTGCGCAGTCAGACGCGCAGGAAGCGCTCGGTGAGCTTCACCCAGTAGGCGGCACCCGTCGCGAGACAATCATCGTTGAAGTCGTACCCGGCGTTGTGCACCATGCAGCCGCCTTCGCCGTCGCCATTGCCGATGAGGAGATAGCTGCCCGCGCAACGTTCCAGCAGGAACGAGAAGTCTTCACTGCCGGTGAGCGGCGCAAGATCCTTGATGAGGGCGTCTTCGCCAAGCCAGTCGCGTGCCACCTCTTGTGCAAACGCCGTCATGTCCGCGTCGTTCACGAGCACGGGATAGCGACGCTCGTAGTCGATCCGCGCCGTGGCGCCATAGGCGCTCGCTTGCGCATGCACGAGCGTCGTGATGCGTTCCTCCAGCAGATCGCGCACTTCGGGGCGCAGCGCGCGCACCGACAGCCGCATCTGCGCCGTCTGCGGAATCACATTGGGCGCCTCTCCGGCGTGAATGGCACCTACCGTGACGACCGCCATGTCGAGCGGCGACACGTTGCGCGACACGATGCTCTGCAGGGCGAGCACGACGTTCGCGCACACCACCACGGGATCGATGGTCTTGTGAGGCACGGCACCATGGCCGCCGCGCCCGTCGATGTCGATGACAACCGTATCCGACGACGCCATGAACGGCCCAGCGCGAAAGCCGAGCTTACCCGTGGGAAAGCCCGGCATGTTGTGCATGGCGAAGACTGCGTCGCAGGGGAAACGCTCGAAAAGGCCTTCGTCGAGCATGCGTTTGGCGCCGCCCAAGCCTTCTTCGGCGGGCTGGAAAATCAGGTGCAGCGTGCCGTCGAACGAGCGCGAGTGAGCGAGGTGCTTGGCGGCTGCGAGCAGCATGGCCGTGTGGCCGTCGTGGCCGCACGCGTGCATCTTGCCGGGAACGCGGCTCGCGTAAGCGAGCCCCGTGGTTTCCTGAATGGGCAGGGCATCCATGTCGGCGCGCAGCCCAAGGCGGCGTGTGCTTGTGCCGATTCTCATCGTGCCCACGACACCGGTTCCGCCTAGCCCGCGATGCACCTCGTAACCCCACTCGGTGAGGCGAGCGGCGATGAGATCGCTCGTCACGAACTCCTCGAAACCGAGTTCGGGGTGCGCGTGGATCGAGTGGCGCAACGCGATCATTTCCTCTTCGATCTCCGCCATTGCAGCGGGAATCACCATGGTGTTCATCCGACGTCTCCTGGGTCCGACCTATCCATTGCATGACGGACTCAGAATAACGGCGCCGGTTTTTCGCGGACAGCCCTAGAATGGTTAGCCTGCCAACCGCAGGTTTTCACCTGGGTTTTCCCTTATGAAATTCCATCAGTTCAGGGCGCTCGTCGCCATGGCCGACACCGGCAGCATCCGCGCGGCGGCGCGCGCGTTGGGCATCTCTCCGGCGGCTGCCACCAAGGCCGTGCGCGAACTCGAGGCAGAGCAGCAAATAGCGCTCGTCACGCGCAACGCGAACGGCATCGCGTTTACCGAGGCGGGGCAGGCGTTGCTCGTGCACGCGCGGGCCATCGTGCATCAAATGTCGCGCGCGCAGGACGAACTCGACGCGCGGCGCGGGCATGGCGGCGGCAAGCTCTCGATTGGCGTCACACCCTGGCTAGCCCTCTCGTTCCTGCCCGACGCGGTGACGCGATTTCGCGAGCGCATGCCCGACATGCAGTTGGAGTTTTACGAGGGGCTGCTCAATATCGTGATGCCGCGCCTGCGTGACGGCACGCTCGACTTCTCGCTCGGCAAACCCGGCCCCGCCTCGCTGCACGCCGAATTCACGCAGACGCCCATTTTCGCTACCGAGTCTGCCGTCGTCGTGCGCAAGGGACATCCCCTCGAGCGTGCGCATTCGCTGCAGGAATTGCAGGCGTGCGAATGGTTGCTCAACTGGGATCCGGCGAGCAAGGAGATGGTCACCGACGATATCTTCCGCCGCCATGGCTTGCCGCTGCCGCGTGCGGTACATCTCGCGCATTCGTTCGTCGTGGCCATCGGGCTCATCATGAATACCGACATGGCGAGCATCTTCCCCTGGCCGCTCGTGGAAACCCGCTTTGCGCGCGAGAATCTGCGCGCGCTCGCGCTTCAGGAAGAAGTGGACCGCACCGTGGTAAGCGTGGTCGCACGGCGCGGCGTGCCGCTTTCGGCCGCGGCCGAATGCTTTCTTGTCTGCCTGAAAGAAGCGATTCGGGCGGGGGAGGCTTCCTCCGACCCGGAACGGCGGCGGCTCTATCACTCCCTCGAATTGCTGATTTGAGCTACCGGCAACACACCGACGCAGTATGTCGAATCGGCGCCGTTCAGGGTCTGTTCATGAATGTGTCGTACAACGGAAAGGACGTTGTATGCAAAAAAAGGCGGCGAACGCGTCGCGAAATCGTACGCGCGCCGCCCGACGCTTAGCTGTTCCAGGACTCAATGTTGAGGACGATGCGTGCGACCGGGTTGCTGTCGGCCGTCTTCGGAAGGAACTTGATCTGGGCAAACGTTGCGAGACCGAAGGTGGCGACCAACAACGTGGTCGCCGCAGCGATGCGGCTAATGTATTTCATGGTTAAACCTCTGATTAATGTTGTGGATGAAAATCGACAAAGCTGGTGGAGCGCTGATCGCCTTTAGCGGCGACCCTTAACGGCGAGTGCGGGCCGCAACCTGGCACAACCCGACGCGGCCGCATTCG
This sequence comes from Trinickia sp., assembly GCA_051961035.1. Taxonomy (GTDB): domain Bacteria; phylum Pseudomonadota; class Gammaproteobacteria; order Burkholderiales; family Burkholderiaceae; genus Trinickia. The sequence goes on from JBQCDS010000425.1 coordinate 3,693, forward strand.
AATTGCGCGCGTCGATCGGGATTGGACTGCGAGGAAAGGGCCGCTCCACCCATTTGATGAGCGCAATCATAAATTTTTTGTGGGCAGGCTGTACGCGACACGCGGTCGCCAGTGAACGCTTAATTGTTTGTTGCGCAGGCATCGGGCACCGAATAGCTCATCCGGTCATTGGCTGCGAGAGGTGGGGTGAGTAGGCACGGTCTCGCCGCGAGGCGCGACTCGCCAGACGGCATTGCCAACATCATCGGCTATGAGCAAAGCGCCGCGCGCATCGAGCGCAAGGCCCACCGGGCGTCCCACGGCATGGCCGTCCGCGGTGAGAAAGCCGGTCAGAAAATCTTCGGGCAGTCCAACGGGCTTGCCGTCCACGAACGGCACGTAGACGACCTTGTACCCGGTGTGCGGCTTACGATTCCATGAACCGTGCTGGCCGATGAAAGCGCCGCCGCGGTAGTGCGGCGGGAACAGCTTGCGGTCGTAAAAGAGCAGACCGAGCGACGCCGTGTGGTTTCCTAGTGCGTAGTCCGGGACGATAGCGGTGGCCACGAGCCCGGGACGTTGAGGCGAGACCCGCGTGTCGACGTGTTGCCCCCAGTAGCTGTAGGGAAAGCCGTAAAACGCGCCGTCTTTGACCGCCGTCATGTAATCGGGAACGAGGTTGTTGCCGAGGTCGTCGCGTTCGTTGACGGTCGTCCACAATGCGCCGCTCTGCGGCTGCCAGGCGAGGCCGTTCGGATTGCGCAAACCTGTCGCATAGGCGCGCAACTCGCCGGTCCGGACGTCGAATTCGAGGATTCGCGCCCGGCCTTCTTCCGCTGCAATGCCGTTCTCTCCCGCGTTGCTGTTCGATCCGATGGTGATGTACAGATGCTCGCCCGATCGATCCGCGATGACGTTCTTCGTCCAGTGATGATTGATTGGGCCCGCCGGCAAGTCGGCGACCTTCGTCGCGGGGCTGTCGATCGTCGTCGCGCCGGGCGCGTAATCGAAACGCAGCAACGCGTCAGTATCGGCCACATAGAGATGGTGGCCGATCAATGCCATGCCGAATGGCGAATGCAAGCCGCGCAGGAACACAGTCTGCATTTGCGCGGAGCCCGTTCCATTTATATCGCGCAGAAGCACGATCCGGTCGGGGCTCGGCACGCCAGCGCCCGCGCGCTTCATGACCTGCCGTCGAATCCAGCCGGTCAACCCGCTTCCTTTGTCGTGTTCCCGTGGCGCGTCGCTTTCCGCAACCAGTACGTCGCCGTTCGGCAGCGTGAATAGCCACCTAGGGTGCGACAGTCCTCCGGCGAACTTCGTCACCGTGAATCCGGCGGGAGCGGTAGGCGCGAAGTGCGCGGGTGGAGTTTGCGCGGCCGCGATATTGACCATAGGGATCAACGATTTCTGCGGTGCGCCGATGAGTGGAGAGGCGCCCAAGCCGGTGTCCACAGACGCGGAAGGACCGAGCGCGCATGCGCAAAGCGGAAGAACCGGTAACAGAATCAGCCGTTTCAGAAACTGTGCTGTCGTTGCAGTCAATGAGCGCCTCCCAGTTCGGCATTGGGTAGCTAGCAATTGGTTTGCCCGTACGCACGTCGATGAAAAGCGATTTAGAAAATTCGCAAGATCAGATCGATCGCGTTACACCGCCGTCAACTCGGATATTTTGCCCCGTGATATAAGCCGCACCTTCGGAAGCGAGAAACGCGATCGTCGCCGCGATTTCTTCCGATTTGCCGTACCGTTGCAACGGCACGCTCTCACGGCGCTCCTCGGTGGCCGGCAAGCTGTCGATCCAGCCCGGCAGGACATTGTTCATCCGAATGTTGAACGCCGCCTGCTGGGTTGCGAATAGCTTGGTGTAAGCGGCAAGGCCCGCGCGGAATACGGTCGACGTCGGGAACAGCGCGCTCGGTTCGAAGGCCCAGGCGGTGGAAATATTGACGATGACGCCGTCTCGCTGCTTCTGCATGATCGGCGTGACGATTCGGGTGGGACGGATCACGTTCATCAGGTACGTGTCCATGCCCTTGTGCCAATCGTCGTCGGTGATTTCCAACAGCGGTGCGCGCGGACCATGTCCTCCACCGTTGACGAGCACATCGATCCTGCCCCAGCGGTCCATCGTCAGCGCGATCAGGCGCTCGAGATCCCCGTTCGACTGATTCGATCCCGTCACGCCGACGCCCCCGAGTTCATTCGCCAGCGCCTCGCCCTTGCCGGACGAGGACAGGATCGCAATCCGATAGCCGTCCGATGACAGCCGACGAGCCGCGGCTGCACCCATGCCGCTGCCGGCAGCGACGACAACTGCGACTTTTTCTACTGCCATGGTGATATCCTCCGGGATTGAGACGGGATGGGGTGATATGCCTTTCCACTTGAATGTGCCGGTCAGAATAACACTCGCGCCATGCTTTGGAGCGATAGCTTTTCCGACGATTCGCAGTAGAAAAACTATTGCATGAGCGACTCGAACGATTTACTTCCGTCACTGAACGCGCTACGCGCCTTCGAAGCCGCGAGTCGTCATCTCAGCTTCCGGCGCGCGGCGGAGGAACTGGGCGTGACGGAAGGCGCGGTAGGCCAGCATATCCGCGGTCTAGAAAGCGCCGTTGGCGTGAAACTGTTCGAGCGTCGCCCACGGAATCTGATGCTGACGGATAACGGCCAGCTCTACGCGGCGACGGTTCGTCGCGCGTTCGACTTGCTGATCGAGGCAACTCGCGCGATCCGCCCGCAGCCGTTAACGATCGCGATCAGCGTGACGCCGACGTTCGCCGCTAAATGGCTGATTCCACGGCTACCCGATTTCACAAGCGCCCATCCCAGCATCGATCTGCGTATCGTCGCGTCGGACCGTCTGTCCAACTTTCATGCCGATGGGGTGGATATCGCGGTGCGTTACGGTTGTCCGCCGTTCGGTCCTGGCCTGTCAGCCGATCTGCTTTTCGAAGACGTGCTCATCGCAGTCGCTCATCCTCAGCTAAGGAAAGGCACGAAGCGGAACCGCGAATCGTTCGGTGCCGATGTGCCGCTACTTCACGATGCGCACTCGATGTGGCCGCGCTTTCTCGCACAAATGGACGGGCAGCAACGGGCACCCCACGGCAAACACATCCGCTTCAATCAGACAGCGCTCGCCGTCGATGCCGCGATGGAGGGGCAAGGCATCGCGCTCGCCCATCCTGCCTTCGTTTCGCGGGATATCGCCGCTGGCCGGTTGATCCGCGTGGGCGACAAGGAATTGCTGACTGGAGCGGGGTTCTACATCGTGATGCCACGCAAGCCGATTCATCCGGAACCGATCGCGACGCTGCGACGGTGGCTGCATGATCAGGCAAACCAAACACTGGTACAGGCCCCGTAGTGATCGGTCTCCGATGCACCGACAGCCGGTCCCATAGAAGTTAGGATCCATGTCCTCGTTGCAACGTCGTATTCGGAACGAGAGTCGCCAGTTGAACCGCGCGTCTTAACGCGACTGAACGAGTTTTAGTGGTGGACTGCTACCTGACATCGCACCGGGGCGTGACTCGTGTTGCCGGCCGCTACAGGGCAATTACGTCTGAAACCCAAACTCTGAATGCAGATTGTCTTCTATTGCGAAGACACTCCCGGGTTTGTCGTGGGGATCATTAGTCGCACATTGTGGCTCTGAGCTCACCACGGTGTTCGGGCGCGCCACGGCGGGAACGGTGCCGCCTCTAACCCGGCCGACGTCGGCCGTACAATCCAACCGGCTGCGGCGTTAGCTTGGCGCGGATGCAAAGAAACATTTTCGGGAAAGCGCAATGGAGATGCAAAACAATCAGCCAGGGACACTGCACGCTGCTTCCGGCAGAGATCTCTTCGCGCAGCGGTTACTCATCGGCGGTTTGCAAGGGCTCATACTGTATCTGCTCATGAACGCCGCACTTCATCGCAGCAGCATCGCGGCGATCCCCGTTCTATTCTTTCCGCTGCTGCTTGTTAGTCTATTCATCCCTCCAGTGCTTATCGTGGGCCTGCAACGAATGAGGGCGGCGCGGCTTGCAATGTGGGCAGCCGCGCTTGCCGCAGTGGTGGCAATTCTTGGCTGTCACGATGCGTGGCGCTCGGTGGGCGTTGAAATCACCGAAATGCAACTATTCGACGAAGGCGGGGTTCGGCTACCGTCAATGGCCGTGCTCTTCTACAGCGGCGTGATCGTATTTATCGCGTATTGCCTTGTTTTCGCCGGGGAGGCCGCAAAGTCGTGGTTTGCGCCGTACGAGTCGTATTTCGAGTGCAGTTGGAAACTCGGACTGCAAGTCTTGCTCTCCGGGTTGTTCGTTTGTGCGCTCTTTGTTGTTCTCTGGCTGGGGGCAACGCTCTTCATGCTGCTCGAGCTGCATTTCCTCCGGCAACTCTTGCGCGAATCGTGGTTCACCGTTCCGGTTAGCGCGATGGCGTTTGCGTCGGCCCTGCATATCACCGATGTCAGGTCAGACATCATCCGGGGCTCGCGCACGCTTGTCCTGTCTTTACTCTCGTGGTTGCTCTTGGTTTTCGTTGTCATCGTTGGCGGATTCCTCGCATCGTTGCCGTTCACGGGGCTCGGATTGCTCTGGGCCACGAAGTCCGCTACGTGGATCCTACTCAGCGTTGCGGCGCTAAAGGTTATCTTCATCAACGCCGCCTTCAAGGGCGGCCAAGCGTCCGAACAGGCCCCGAGAATTCTCCGCGTCTGTATGAGGATTGCGTGCCTGATGCTACCCGTGCTGGTGTTACTGGCGACATACGCCCTCGCGCTGCGCATTGGGCAATATGGGCTCACGCCGCATCGCGTTTTGGCCTGCACAGCCGCACTCGTTGCTTACGTCTATGCGAGCGGCTACGCATGGGCGGCGCTTGCTCGCGCTGATACCCTCGCGAGGGTCGCACCTGTGAACGTGGTCGCGGCCTGGGTGTCGCTCGCGGTCCTCGTTGCTGTATTCACGCCATTGGCTGATCCAGCAAGCCTGTCAGTGGCGAGTCAAGTGCACCGCCTTCTCGCGGGGAAAGTGATGCCCGAGCGATTCGACTACGACTTTCTACGGCACGAATCCGCAAGATACGGCCTGCAGGCGCTCGCGCGACTGCAAACGCAAACGACCGGACCGAATGCCGCCGCCATTCGGGAACTGATCAAGCAGGCTGCGGATGAACGTGATCGAGGCCGTTTTGGCAAAGCCGTTCCGGACGCCGCGACGCTCGCTCGCAACATCGTGCCGCGCACGCCTGGGCAGTCGGTGCCGGCGTCATTTCTCTCGACGGACTGGAAACGGGACGCGCAAAACTGGATGCTCCCAGGCTGCTTGAGCTCCCGCACCATGAAGTGCGACGCTTATCTCATCGACATGACGGGTGAACACAAACCCAATGTCATGCTCATCCCGGAGAGCGAAGATGAGGGGTTCGTGTTTGAGCAGCCCAGCGACGGGGATTGGCAACTCATCGGCAAATTCTCGCTCGCACCGCACTGTGCTGCGGTTCGCGACGCCTTGACGAAGGGCGCGTTTCAGCTGATCGAACCGCGGCTGCGCGACATCGAGGTCGATGGTCAACGCATCGAAGTAGAGCGACTCGGGACGCGCAGCGCGGGGTGCGCGAGATAGTGCAACCGCTGCGTTGACGACGCGCAGCGATTGTTGCTGGCGTTCGCATCGTCCCCATGCCAAGCCGGTTGACGGCCGTTGTTTAAGCCAGCCACTGCTTGATGTATGCCGCCATGACAGCTGTCGAAATGCCATAGCGATCGTGAAGCGTCGGCAGCGCTCCGGCGTCAAGGAACGCGTCAGGCAGCGCGACCTGTTTGAAGGCACACGAAACGCCAGCGCTCATAAGCGTCGTTGCAACCGCTTCCCCCAAACCGCCAATGACCGTATGGTTCTCAGCGACGACGACCATACGGCCGGTGCGCTTCGCCTCCCGGATGATTGTCTCCGTGTCGAGCGGTTTGATGGTCGGAACGTGCAGCACTGCGACATCCACTTTGTCGGCCTCCAGCGCCTTGGCGGTTTCCAAGGCCCGCATCGTCATGATGCCGGATGAGATGACGAGCACATCGCTCCCGTCACGCAGCATCTTTGCTTTGCCGAGCTCGAACTGGTAGTTGTATTCGTCAAGCACGGCCGGAACGTTGCCGCGCAGTAGGCGTGCGTACACCGGACCTTGATGTGCGGCGATGGCGGGCACCATCTGCTCGATGTCGAGCGCGTCGCAGGGGTCGATCACCGTCATGTTCGGCATTGCGCGCATCAGCGCCAGGTCTTCGGCTGCCTGGTGGCTTGGGCCATATCCGGTGGTCAATCCGGGCAAGGCGCAAACGATTTTGACGTCGAGGCCATCTTCCGCGATTGTCTGGTGAATAAAATCATAAGCGCGGCGAGTTGCGAATACGGCATAGGTGGTGACGAACGGCTGCGCTCCCTCGTGGGCAAAACCGGCTGCGGCGCCCATCAGCAATTGCTCTGCCATTCCCATCTGGTAATAGCGTTCCGGGAATTCTTTGGCGAAGATATGAAGGTCGGTGTACTTGCCTAAATCGGCAGTCATACCAATGACGTTCGCCTTCGCGCGAGCCAATTCGACGAGTGCATGACCGAACGGGGCGGAGCGAGTTGCTTGGCCTTAGCCGGCGATGGATGCAATCATCGCAGAGGTCTTCAGTCGCGTCTTTTTATCGACGACCGAGTTCATGATTTGCTCCCTCCAAAAGTTTCATCGAGTGCATCCAGCGCGAGCGTCCATTCATGGGCGTCCACGCGGATGAAGTGGTTCTTTTCCCGCTGTTCGAGAAACGGCACGCCACAACCCATCTTCGTGTCGCACACGATGATTCGGGGCTTCGGCTCTTTCAGATTGCGGGCGTTGTCGAAAGCGTTCTTCACGGCGTTGATGTCATTGCCATTCACGCGTTGCACGTACCAGCCGAACGCTTCGAGCTTCGGTACGAGCGGCTCGAAGGCCATGATTTGAGTCGACGGGCCATCGGCTTGCTGATTGTTGACGTCGACCATTGCAATCAGGTTGTCCAGCTTCCAGTGCGCGGCTGAGAGCAGCCCCTCCCAGATCGCGCCTTCGTCGAGCTCGCCGTCGGAGAAGAGGGTGTACACGAACGATTTCGAGCCTTTGCGCTTGAGCCCAAGACACCGGCCCACAGCAATCGTCAGCCCTTGACCGAGCGACCCACCGGACATTTCCATCCCCGGCGTGTAGCTTGCCATCCCTGACATCGGCAGACGACTGTCATCGCTGCCGTAGGTCTCCAGCTCTTCCTGCGGAAGGATGCCGGCTTCAAAGAGCGCAGCGTACAGCGCGATGGCGTAGTGACCGTTCGAGAGCAGGAATCGGTCGCGGTTCTCCCAATCTGGCTCGGCCGACCGGTAGTTCATTGCGCCGAAATACGAGACAGCCAACACGTCGGCGATGTCCAGCGCCTGACCGATATAACCTTGGCCCTGCACTTCACCCATGAGCAGGGCGTTGCGTCGGATGCGATAGGCGCGCTCGGCGAGCGTTACACCCTCGATGACGGTTGTACTCATTTACTCGTCTCCTTGAAAGAGTTGGGTCAGCGATTGACCGTCTTGGCGGGCACGAAGAAAACCAGCACCGCGCCCAGCACTACAGCCGTCGAAATAAAGATGAGACCCGCGGTCGCTTTGCCGGTAAGGTCGTTGAGCCATCCAACGATGGCAGGCGAGAAAAAGCCAGCGAGATTGGCGAAACAGTTGACCGCGGCGATTCCGGCGGCGGCAGACATGCCGCCCAGAACCGCGGTGGGCAGCGCCCAGAAAAGTGAGGATGAGGCAAGGATGCCCGCAGCTGCGACACTCACACATACGATCGACGCACTTACGCTTCCCAACATCGGCAACGTTGCAAATGCGGCCGCGGAGACCAGCATCGGAATCGCCAAGTGGAGCCGGCGCTCGCGATGTTTGTCTGCGCTACCACCGAGTATGGGCAGAGCGATGATGGCGCAGAGATACGGAATCGCAGTCAAAACGCCTACCTGCAGTGGGTCTGCGACACCCGTGCGCCGAACGATCGTGGGCAACCAGAAGGTCAGTCCGTACTGTCCGAGCACAACGCAGAAATAGATTCCCGCCATCAACCACAGACGACGATCGCGGACAAACGCGCGAATGGAAACGTGTTCCGTCGCCTCTTTGCGGTCGCTGTCAATGTTACGTTTGAGCAGGGATTTCTCTTCGTCGGAAAGCCATTTGGCGCTAGCGATTCCGTTGTCGAGGTACAGGAAAATTGCGGCGCCGAGGAACAACGAAGGCAGGGCCTCCAGCATGAATAGCCACTTCCACCCTTGGAGCCCATGAACTCCTTGGAAAGCGCCCATCACCCAACCTGACAGCGGCCCACCGAGGATGCCGGCCAATGGAATTGCCATGAAAAACATGGAAAGCGCCTTGGCGCGCCGCGCTGCGGGGAACCAGCAAGTGAGATAGAGAATCACGCCCGGGGCGAAGCCCGCTTCTGCGACCCCAAGCAAAAACCGCAGGACGTAGAACGTCGTTGGTGTCTTGACGAATACGAAGCTCGCAGAAATCAGGGCCCAGGTCAGCATGATGCGGGCGAGCCAGTTCCGAGCGCCGACCTTGTGCAGGATCACATTGCTGGGTACTTCGAAGAGGAAGTAGCCCAGAAAAAAGATGCCCGCGCCGATGCCATATACGGTTTCGGAAAAGCGCAGGTCATTCAGCATTTGCAGCTTCGCAAAGCCGACGTTCACGCGGTCGAGATATGCGCCGAGATAGCAGAGCATCAGGAACGGAATGAGGCGCCGAGCGACCTTTGCGTAGGTTCTCGCTTCGAAGCTCGGAATATCGCCGGAAGCAGGCAGGTCTGCACCGATACCCGGCGTGGCCAGTTTGGATTTCATGGGGTTGTCTCCTTTCATCTGAGCCCGTCGCTATGACGGGCTCCGCTCCATCCTCTAGGGCCGCTTGTGCGGCATGACGCCTCGGCTAGACCTCGTGCGTCTCGTGTGCACCCGCCGGGGCGAACGCACATGGGCGATGTCAGTGAATCAGCATGCCGCCGTTGACATCGAGCGTGATGCCTGTCAGATACGTGGAGAGGTCGCTTGCCAAGAACAGGCAAGCATTGGCGATATCGTTTGCTTCACCGAGGCGCCCCAGCGGAATGCCCTTGATGATGTCGGCGCGCATCTCCGGTGTCAGCTTGTCGCCCGTGATGTCCGTCTGAATCAGTCCTGGCGTAATCGAATTGACGCGAATATGGTCACCACCGAACTCGCGTGCCATCGCCTTGGCCAGCCCAAGGACGCCAGCCTTCGCCGCGCTGTAGTGGGGGCCGCCGAATATGCCGCCGCCGCGCTGCGCCGAAACGGACGACATACAAACGATGCTGCCGCGTTGCTGCTGTTTCATGTGCGGGATAACGGCTTGCGACATGTACAGCGTTCCAAGCAGACTGACGCCGATGACCGCATCGAAATTGTTCTTCGAGATCTCGAGCGTCTTGATGGGCTGCGTAATCCCGGCATTGTTCACCAATGCGTCGATGCGGCCGTATTGTGCGGCCACCGCATCTGCGGCTGCTATACACGCCGCTTTGTCGGTCACGTCGCAAGCGAGGCCTAGGTGGCCTTCGCCCAGGTCACGCGCGGCGCTTCGCGCATCCGACGCGCTCAAGTCCAAGATTGCAATGCGCGCGCCTTGCGCCGCCATTGCCTTTGCGGTTGCCCGACCAATGCCGCGTGCCGACGCCGCGCCCGTGATGATGACGACTTGATTCTCGAGCAACATGTGAGTGTCTCCGTTGATGAACTAGGTGTAGGCGAAGTTTGTCCGCCCGCAAGCCTTGCATCAACGCAGTTCCCTTCAACCGGGGCTGAGAAATTTTCAGCCCGGGGTCATCCCTGCAAACCGGGTCTGCTGCGCTCCATCTCTTGCTCGATCCACGAGAGGAATTTTGCAACTCGAGGCAATTCGGCATTCTGATTGGGGTAAACCAGATGGTGGGCTCCCACCTCTACGGAATGACTATCGTCGAATACCTGCACAAGCGAACCGTCCCTTATCTTCCGGGATGCCATCATCACGCTTTCCAGCGCGATTCCGAGGCCCAGCGACGCTGTCTCGATGGACATATACGAGCGGTCGAAAGAGAAGTCGAACGTCTTGTGCGCGGCGGCTACGCCGGCCCGTCCGAACCACTGCCGCCATTGGACAAGCGGTGTCTCCGAATAGACGAGCCGCTGGTCCAGCAGGTCTTCCGGGCTTTTCACCGGATGACGCTCGAGGTAGGCCGGCGAGGCAAGCGGCGCAATAAATTCACCGCGGACGGTCCGTACTTCCAGGTTGCTCCACTCGCCGTATCCATGGCGGATGTCGATGTCGTAATACCCGTTTGAAAACGAAACGTTCTCGTACGAGCACGCGACATTCAGTTGAACGTCGCCATTGGCTTCCTGAAACGACGACAGCCGAGGCAGCAGCCACATGAGGCCGAAGCTCGGGCTCGAATGCACGCGCAAAATATCGACCTCCTTCTGGCTCGAAGCCCGTTCCGTCGCCCGGCTAAGGTCGGCCAGCGATCCCGTCACGTCAGCCAGATAGCGCTCGCCGGTTGGCGTGAGAACAAGGCCTCGTCCCGTCCGTTGGAATAGCGATTGGCCAATCATCGATTCGAGGTTACTCAACTGATGGCTGACTGCGGACGCGGTGAGGTCGAGCTCTTCGGCGGCGCGGTTGACGCTCTTGGTGCGCGCGATGC
>JBQCDS010000426.1:0-29942 GCA_051961035.1 Trinickia sp.
CAAGAGCGACGGCGAACCCGGCGTGGAAACCATCTGGAAGGGACTTACACACGTTCGCATCGCCGCAGAAACATTGCGCTTGCTACGCGACGAAGGCAGCGACGGGAGTTATGTATAACGAGGTGCGCTGAAATGGGTCGTTGAGGCGTGCCCAGCGACCGCTCCCTCCACAGTAGCGCGCCGGCGCCAGTGCTTGCGCCGCGTTGCATGCCGTCGGGCTGGCTCGGAATCACCAAGCCCAGCTAAAGAATTTACCTAAGTACATTCCTGACACCCGGTTGATTGACACCTGCTTTCGGCCACTCCAAACTTGGTCCGTCGACCAATTAACAGGCGGGCCCGTCTGCGGGCGATAACTGCCCGATAGCCAGCGACCGAGAAGTCCTCGGGGAAGACAGCCTCCCCGCTCGCTTGCGCGCTCGGCAAGGTCAGCCGGCGACTCGCGGCATTCCACGCCCCTTCATCGCTACGTCAGTCAGGAGAGACTTCAATGAGTCTGCAATTGAATAATTTCATCAATGGCCAATTCGTACCGGCTTCGAGCGGCAAGGTCTTTGAAAAACTCGAGCCGGCAACCGGAGATATCCTCGCGTCGGTCGCCATGTCCGAATCCGTGGACGTCGATCTTGCCGTGCAAGCAGCCGACGCCGCGTTCAGCACGACCTGGCGCGACACCCCGGCTGTGGCGCGCGGCCAATACTTGCAGCGCCTCGCCGATCTGATCGAGCGCGACGCCACGATATTTGTCGATCTGCTGTCGCGTGAGCAGGGCCGCGCCCTCATCGAGATGAAGATGATGGATGTGCCAATGTCCATCGATACGCTGCGCTACTTTGGCGGTTGGGCCGACAAGCTCGAAGGACGAACCATCCCGACCGCGGGCAACATGGGGCGGCCGACGCTCAACTACACCGAACTAGAGCCTGTTGGCGTCGTCGCGCAGATCATTCCCTGGAATGCGCCGTTGATGATCTGCCTGTGGAAACTGGCCCCAGCACTGGCAGCCGGTTGCACCGTCGTAATCAAGCCGTCTGAGGATGCGCCGGTAGCCCTCACGCACCTCATGACGCTAGTCAAGGAAGCCGGTATTCCGGAGGGCGTCGTGAACCTCGTGCATGGAATCGGTCCGACGGCGGGCCGCGCACTCGTGGCACACCCGCGTGTCGCTAAAGTCAGTTTCACGGGCAGTACGGAAGTCGGGCGATCGATCGCGCGCGATCTCGCCGGCACCTTCAAGCCCGTGACGTTGGAACTCGGCGGCAAAGCCGCCCAGATTCTACTGGCCGATGCCGATATCCCTCGCGCGATCAACGGTCTGATGATGGGCCTATACGCGAACCAGGGGCAAACCTGCGCGGCCGGCTCACGCATTCTGGTGCATCGTTCGGTTGCCACTGTCGTGGCGGAACAACTCGCCGCCGCCTCGAATTCGATCTGCGTTGGCGATCCTCGCGGTCCGGAGACTCAAATGGGTGCGCTCATCAATGCGCGCCATAAGGCACGCGTCCAAAGCTATATCGATCAGGGCTTACGCGAGGGCGCGAAGCGTATCGCGGGTGACCGCCCGGTTTCCGGCAAGGGATTTTTCGTCGCTCCGACCATCTTTCTCAGTGACGACGCGAACGGCACGCTGGCTCAGGAAGAGATCTTCGGCCCGGTCGGCGTGGTCGTCCCGTTCGACGACGACGCAGACGCAATAAGCATCGCAAACTCGACACGATATGGACTGTCCGCGTCACTGTGGACCCAGGACCTGGCCAAAGCTCATACGCTCGCGCGTCAGATCGACGTCGGCGCCGTCGCCATCAACTGCTGGAGCCCGCTCGATCCGCGCCTCGCTTGGGGCGGACACAAGGACAGCGGCATTGGCCACGATCTCTCTCGTCATGCAGTGCAGGCGTACCTGCGGGAGAAAACCGTCACGATCGCGCTGTAATCGCGCTTCCTTTTAAGCGCCGCGCGTCCACCGCGCGGCAAATGCATGCTCACGGCGTGTGCTCAATCGAGCCGCGCCGTTTCTTTTTGATTCAAGGCCCCCGCTAGATATTCATCGCATCGATGTACTAACGAAATTTGTATCAATTTGACTGATTTTTACGACAACGATACGCTTAGACCATGCGCTATCGCAATCCCGTACGTCCGCCACAGCCTTCCAATCAGGTGTAAGCATGCAAGCCAGCACGTTCAAAGTTCGCGTCGATGCCATTCGCGACGAAGCTCAAGGTATTCGCTCGTTCAGAGTGAGCCGCATCGACGGCCAACCGTTCGACAAGTACGAACCGGGCGCCCATATCGATGTGACCGCGCCGTCGGGTATCACGCGGCAGTACTCGCTGTGTAGCGACCCGGATTCGAATAGTCACCTGCTCTTCGCCGTCAAGCGCGAGCCTGAATCGCGCGGCGGATCGCGCTCATTGCATGACGAGGTGGAAATCGGCGGCGAACTCCTCATTGGCCCGCCACGCAACCTGTTCCGCCTCGTACATGAAGCTCGGTTCCACCTGTTGGTTGGTGCGGGCATCGGCATCACGCCGTTACTATCTATGGCCTATCGCCTCGAAAGTAGCGGTCAACCCTTTGTGCTCCACTATTTCGCGCGCAGTGAAGAGCACGCCGCTTTCTTGTCGCTGCTGTCTCAGCAACGATTTGCCGGCAACGTCAAACTGCATTTCGGCGTAGAGCCGGGGGACCTCGGCGCGGTGCTTCGCTCGTGCCTGGCCGATGCGCAAAGCGGCACGCACGTCTATACCTGTGGCCCGACGCCGTTCATGGATCAGGTGGTCGCCATCGGAGAATCGACGAAGTCGATCGCCGACGTGCATCTAGAGCGTTTCAGCGCGGCCCCTATCGAGCCATCGACCTCGTCGCTCGAGGCGTTCGATGTCAAGGTAGCCAGCACTGGCCAAGTCATTCGCGTGGCGAAAGACCAATCGATCGTCGACGCATTGGCGACGATCGGTATCGAGATCGATACTTCGTGCGGCGAAGGCATTTGCGGAACGTGCATGGTCGACGTGGTCGAAGGCACGCCTGAACATCGCGATCATTGCCTCAGCAAGGCAGAACGCGAAGGCAGCAAAGTCATTTGCTGCTGTGTATCGCGATCGCTGTCGCCGCTGCTCGTTCTCGACATTTGATCATGCGTTGCCGGCCGAGCTTCATTTAACGTGTGGGCTCGGCGAAACGCTGCATCACCGTTGACAGCAGTTCCCGCATCCACGCGATACCCTCGTCCTCGTGAAAATGCTCGTGCCAATGCATAGTGACTTCCGCGGTAGGAATACGCACCGGGAGTTCGAGGATTTCAAACCCGCCACCGCGCGCGAAAATCTCGGCAAGACGCCGCGGCAAAGTCGCGATCAAATCGGTGACAGCCAGCACCCCGGGAAGGGCGACGAAGTGCGGCACCTCCAAACCGATATTACGTACGCCCCCCTTGGAGCGCAGGGCATCGTCCAGCGCGTGATGGCTGTGCTCGACGGAACGCACCAGCACATGCGACGCTTTCGTAAATTCCGCGAGCGAGAGTTTTGCATTACGCGGCGCCCCCGATCGCTTGCGCCGCATACAGACATAGCTCTCCTCGAAGAGCACCTGATGCCGGGTGCGAGGCGTCAGCTCGGGAAGATTTCCGATCGCGAAATCGAGCTTGCGCGAACGTAGCGCCTCCTCGATCTGCTCGACGGGGCGAGGTTCCACTGACACTTTGATGCGGGGCGCGAGTCGCTTGATCTCTTCGCAGATCGAAGGCAGATACGCCATTTCCCCTGCATCCGATAACGACAGACGAAACGACCGGGTGCTGACCTGCGGATCGAAGCGCTCGGCGTGCCGCAATGCCTCTCTGACGGTGTCTAACGCCCGAGCAACGATCACTGACAGCTCCTGCGCGATCGGCGTGGGCTGCATGCCATGCCGCGTCCTGACGAACAACGGATCGTCGAACAGCGCACGCAGGCGCCCCAGGGAATAGCTCATCGCGGGCTGCGACAAGGACAACCGTTCACCGGCCCTGGTGAGACTCTGCTCCTCCACGATCGCGAGAAACACGCGCAGCAGGTTCAGATCGACGTTCTCGAGCGATTTCATCTTGATATCCATCAAATCGATGACACGGGTGATTTTAGATCAATTTGACGAATTAATCATGCGACACCACACTGGAATCAACGTACACCCCTAGGTTCCGTTATCCCTAACCCCTCGCGACTCCACGCGATTACCTCCCTACGTTCACATCATGAGTGACACCTGGCAAAGCATCGATACGAGTTCGTTGCGCGGTCTCGCCGAGGCCGACCGCATCGCGCCGTCTCTCTACTACGATCCCAAGCTCTTCGAAGCCGAGCTCGATCGCATTTTTTACAAAACCTGGGTTTGGGTCGCACACGAAAGCGAGCTTCCGAAGCCCGGTGATTTCAGAACCACCACGATCGGCCGTCAGCCAGTCATCGTGGTGCGCGATAAGAGCGGCGCCGTCAACGTGCTGCAAAACCGCTGTCGGCATCGCGGCGCGACCGTCTGCGAGGAACATAAAGGCAACGCCAAGGGCTTTACCTGCCCATATCACAGCTGGACGTATGCGCTTGACGGCACACTGCGTGCGTTTCCCTATGGCGATGGCTATGAGGGCGTGTGCGACAAGGCGGACCTACCGCTCGAGAAGCTGCGTGTCGGGATCTATCAAGGCCTGATCTTCGCAAGTTTCAATGCGGAAATCGAGCCGCTCGAAGATTTCCTCGGCGGCGCCAAGCCGTGGATCGACCTCTTCATGAAGCAAGGCGCCGGCTATCCGGTCAAGGCCAACGGCGAGCACAAATTCCGCTTCAAGGGCAACTGGAAAATCCAGCTTGAAAACACCACCGATCTTTATCACTTCCCCGTGGTCCACAAGTCGTGGCTGAAATCGATCGACGACGAAACCTCGGCCGTCATTACCAGCTTCATGACTAGCGGCAAGGCCTTTTGCCGTTCGCTCGGCAACGGGCACAGTCTCGCCGTTCTCGTTCCGGAACTCGTGGACCTCGATCAGGACGACGGCGCGCCGCTGCCGGAACGATTCAATGAGCTGATCAAGCAGCTGTCCGAACGTCACACGGCCGAGGAAGTACGCAGAATCGTGCGGTCGTTGATGGGTGTCGGCTTCAATCTGAATCTGTTCCCCAACCTCGCCCTGTCGATGGCATTCTTCCGCGTGTTGCGCCCCATCTCCGCGGAGGAAACCGAGATTCGCCACGTGGCCCTGGGCATGGACGGCGGACCGGAGGAAGCCAATCGCGTGCGCCTGCGCATTCACGAACACTTTCAAGGCCCCTTTGGCTTCGGCAGCCCTGACGACGCCGAGGCCTGGGAACGGGTACAGCGCGGTTCGCACGCAGGCCCAGACACGCCGATCTTGGTCAATCGCGGCTTGAATCGCGAAACGACGGCGCCGAATGGAGAAAAAACCGCGCACGCAACCGACGAAACCGGGATGCGTGAAGCCTACGCGCAGTGGCGCAAGATGATGGAGGCATGATGGACGATCGCAACACATTACTCTCGCAAGACGTGTTTGCGCGCGCCGTTCAATTCATTTGGCGCGAGGCCGAGATGCTCGATCGCCGTGAATATCGCGAATGGCTCGAGCTCTGGGACAAAGACGGCACCTACGTGGTGCCGATCGATCCGCGCACGAGCGACTTCGCGGCGACGCTTAACTATGCCTACGATGATCACGAAATGCGCGAGAAGCGGGTGCAGCGGATGACATCGGGTTTCTCCGCGTCAGCCTCGGATGCGGCGCGCACCGTGCGAACCGTGTCGCGCTTCACGAACGCGAGCGAGGAAGCGAACATGATCGAAGTACGGTCCGCGCAGATTCTGATTGCCTATAAGCGCGGCGTACCGACGATTTTCGCCGCCGACCTGACGCATCGCATCCACTGCAATGGCGACGAATTGCGTCTGGCGCAAAAGGTTGTTCGTCTGATTGATTCGACCGACGCCTTGAATGCTATCGGCTTCCTGCTCTGACGCTCCTCGCGGCTCCGTTGCAAAGACGGAGCCGCTTTTCTTTGCAGCACGCCTACT
The DNA here is from genome assembly GCA_051961035.1 of Trinickia sp. GTDB lineage: Bacteria > Pseudomonadota > Gammaproteobacteria > Burkholderiales > Burkholderiaceae > Trinickia. The sequence continues at coordinate 6,076 of JBQCDS010000426.1, forward strand.
CGCCGCCGCCATCCGACGCCGCCCCGGCGCACAAAGGCACCCAGAAGCGGCACTCCAACCCGCCACCCACGGCGGGGAAAGCTCGAATCACACCGTCGTGCCGGGAGATGATGCTCTTGCACAAGGACAGTCCAATCCCGTTTCCGGAGGCTTTCGAGGACGAGAAGCCGTCGAACAAACGCTCATGGCCCGCCGAGATTCCAGCACCGTTGTCCCGCACATAGACAACGGCTGCACCTTCGACCGCCGACACGCCGATCGTCACTGCGCGTCCGGATTTCTCGAGCACGGAGAGTGCATCGATCGCATTGAACGCCAGATTGAGAATCACTTGCCCGATCAGCACGCGCTCGCACCGAATCAGTAAGGGCTTGTCGAACATCTCTACACGGAGCGCGACATCGGCTTCCTGGGCGCGCAGCCCGATGAAATACGCCGCGTCGGCAAGAATCGACCGGACATCCGCGACCGCGATGTTCGGATCGCGCCGAGCGACGTACTCCCGAACGCTCTTGATAATGGCGGCGGCATGCTCCGCCTGCCTGTCGGCAGCACGTAGCCCCCATATCGCGGATTCCGTTTGGTCTGGTTGGGCAAGCCGCTGAATCGCACCTTCGATGAAATTGCGGATCGACGCAATCGGCTGACTCAGCTCATGCGCGATCGCGGTAGCCATTTCTCCCATAGCGTTATAACGACCGGCATATTCGAGCGTACGCGCTTCGGCCAGCCTCGCCTCCTCAGTCCGGACCACATCCGTGATATCGCGAAAGTGAATCAAGACGCCGCTTAGGTCATCCTCTAGTTCCACATGCCTGAAGGTGAGCCTCAGCCATCTCGCTCCATCGGCCGAACGGTATCGCGCCGGGCTCGACGGTCCATCAGTGGGCGCAGTCTCCAGCTCCCGCTCAAGCCGCGCCGCCTCTTCCTTGGCTACGTAATCGAATACGGCGCCGGGAATATCGCCTGCGTGCAGGCCGAGCAGACGCCGGCCCGATTCACTGATGTACTGAATCTCGGCGGCATCGTTCAGCAACGCGACCCCTTCGCTCAGATCCTGCATGAATTCACGCAGTCGAGCTTCGTAGGCGCGCAGCCTTCTTTTGATCGACTCCTCGGCGCTGATATCGCGAAACTGCACCATGACAACCGCGCGCTCCGCCAATCTGACGTGTGTGGCGATCGCTTCCGAGAGCATGTCCTCGCCCGACTTGGAGCGATAACACCATTCGTAGACCTGCGGCCCCTCGGTTGCCGAGCGGTCCATGGCGGCCACTGCCAGCGCTCTATCGTATTTGGGTTCCGGCCGTGTCATGTCGCGCGCCTTCAGCGGCATCAGCTCTTCAACGGTAAAGCCGAGCGCCACGCAGGCGGCATGATTGGCCCAAACGATTGCCTTGGTCTGGGCATCATGCAGCAGCACGCAAAGCGTCAGTGCATCGAGGAGCCGATGAAAATCGCTTTCGTTTGGACACGTCATGATCAACGTTCTCTTCGAAGGACCTAGTCGATGCGCCACCGGCGGCGGGAATTTATCTGTCAATTTGGCTCGTATCGCTGTCCGGCGTCCAGACGGCGACCACATCCCTCACCAGCATCGCAATCGATTCAGCGCCGAGCTTTTCCTTGATACTGGATCGATGCACGTCGACCGTCTTCACGCTAATGGAAAGATCGGCGGCAATCCGCTTGCTTCCCTTGCCGTCGATCACACCTCGCAGCACCTCTTTTTCGCGGGCCGTCAGCGACTGAATACGCTGTCGAAGTTCGGAGCGTTTGCGCTCGGCCGCATGGTTCTGCAAAGCGACTTTGATCGCACTCTGAACCCGGTCGAGCATCTGCTGCGAGTTGTAGGGCTTCGGGATGAAGTCGATCGCGCCATTTTGCATGGCCCGTACCGACATCGGGATATCGCCGTGACCACTAACGAAAATGGTCGGCACCTTTGCCCCGCGACGATTGAGTTCGGTTTGAACGTCGAACCCGCTGCGCTCAGGCATTCTGACATCCAGTACCAGACAAGCGGGCACCGATTCGTCGAACGCGTCGAGGAACTCGACGGGATCGCCGAAGCCGATCGATTTGATACCGACCGATTCGAGCAGCCAGGCCAGAGACGTACGCATACCGGTGTCGTCGTCCACGATGTATACGACAGGAGCAGGAACCATCATCTGCCCTCTCCTTAAAAAATTCGCCAATCCACCCCGATGCTATCGGGTCGACCGTCTTGCGCGTAGTAGGCGTATCGCCTACCCGAGGCGGCTCCGGACGCTCACGCGCGCCGCCGGTAAAGAAACCCTTATCTCTATCAGCAATCCCCCTTAGATTCGAGTGATTCGTGCCGATATGCAGCACAACGCCCCTGCCGTACGCTAATCAACATCGCCTGAACCGTGCACAATCGGCTCAAGGCTCGATCCAGCACAACCATCTCGGAGCACTGGCATGAATCAACCCACTCCATCCGTCCCGCCCTCCGGCGACCCACGCGCCGATTTCCGGCAAGCCATGGCCCATCTTTCCGCCGCGGTCAATGTGATCACGACGGACGGCCCGCTTGGCCGCTGCGGCATTACTGCCAGCGCCGTCTGCTCCGTGACCGATACGCCGCCCACGGTGCTCGTTTGCATCAATCGATCGAGTGCAGCCCATCGCACCTTCGAAGGCAACCGGCAGGTATGTGTCAATGTGCTACCGGGCGAACACGAAGATCTGGCTCGCCACTTCGCCGGATTCACCAAGATGGCGATGGAAGATCGTTTTGCGCTGCCGGTTTGGGACACAGGCGTTCTGGGTGTCCCAGTCCTGAGCAATGCCTTGGCGAGCATCGAAGGGGCCATCGTGGATCTGAAGGAAGTCGGCTCGCACTCGGTCATGTTCGTTGAAGCAGCGCGGATCCGCGTGCGCAACGACGGTGACGGCCTGGTTTACTTCAGCCGGAATTTTCATCGTGTCGCGCGTGTTGCTATGCCCGCATGAGGACCGGCCTCATGCGCGCCGCGCAGTCGACCGCCGGTCGCATCATGCGCACTATCCGGCATTAACGCCGGCTAGTGCGCGCAGTAAAACATCAAGCAAGCTCCTGTTTATCAGAGCAATCGACCGGCAGTGCGTCGGCAGCACTGCCGGTCGACCCTCTACGCGGCAACCGATGCGCGCAGCCGCTGCACCACCTGATTGTCCTTTCCCTGCACCAAGGGGGTCAGCACGATATCGAACTCGATCTCTTTATACGCATCCGCCTTCAACCCGAGCGCCGCCCCACCCGTCTTTTCGCTCACCGAAGCAATCAGTTCTTCACGCGTCGCATAAGCAAAATCGTCCCAAATCAGCGGATCGCCTTCGATGTTGAACTGCGTGGTCAGTTTGCGGCACCCCTCGGCGGTCACGAAGAAATGAACGTGCGCAGGCCGATCGCCGTGACGGCCCAGCGTGTGCAGCAGTTGCAGCGTGGCGCCGTGCGGCGGGCAGCCGTAGCCCACCGGCATCAAGGTGTGGAACTCATAGCGGCCGTTGGCATCGGTCTTGACCGCACCGCGCAAATTGAAATCGCTCTGTGCGCCGGTCGGATCGAAATGCGAGTAAAAGCCTTTCGAGTTCGCGTGCCAGCATTCCACGGTGGCGCCGGCGACCGGCTCGCCGTTTGAATTTCTAACTGCGCCTCGGATCACAAGGGGGCCGGCATCGGCATCCGGATCCTTATCGAGCTTGGCCACGCCGCTCGTCACCGGCGCACCCACTACATAGAGCGGACCTTCGATGGTCCGCGGCGTGCCACCCTCGATGCCCGCAGCCTTGTCCGCCGCATCCATACGGATATCGAGGAATCGTTCAAGCCCGATACCGGGGGCGAGCAGCCCTGCCTCGCCGTCTCGGCCGAGTTTATTCAAGTAATTCACGCCGGCCCACACTTCGTCGGGCGTGACGTCGAGATCATCGATCGTCTTGAACAGGTCGCTTAGCAGACGATGCACGATTTGCTTCAATCGCGGATTGCCTCCTTCACCATCGCGATTGACCGCTGCGTTCAACAGATCCTGGACTTCCTTCGTTTCGAACACTTTGATGCTCATGGGAACTGCCTCCAATGTAGTAAGTTTTTTGGTCAACTGACCTTTGCACCGTCAAATCACGACGGAAAGCGAACAGGCTGGGTCATGCATCGCCATCGCGCACCGACGACGGATGACGGCACAGGGGCGTCACCGAAATCGTCATGTACGGAAACAGCGGCAAGCCGGTCAAGATCTCGTGCAGCTCCGCGTTGCTGTCGACGTCGAACACGCTGAAATTCGCGTACTCGCCCGCCAACCGCCAGATATGGCGCCATTTGCCGCTGCGTTGCAGTTCTTGCGAATAGGCCTTTTCGCGCGTCTTGATTTCGTTCGCGGTATCGGCCGGCATATCGAGAGGGAGGTTCACATCCATGCGTACGTGGAAAAGCATCGTCAATGTCCTTTGGCAACCGGATTACTTAGTCACTTTCACGAGACCATCGCGCGTAAAGCGCTTGATTTTTGCTTCGTCGAGATCAATGCCGAGGCCCGGACCGTTGGGTACCGTGAGTTCGAAGTCGCTGTAATCGAGCGGCTGCGTCAAAATCTCTTCGGTAATCAGCAGTGGGCCGAACAGTTCGGTACCCCATTGGAGGTTGGCGAAACTGGCAAACAGATGCGCCGAGGCGACCGTGCTAAACGCCCCTTCGAGCATCGTGCCGCCGTACAGTTCGATGCCGCTTGCATCGGCAATCGCAGCCACGCGTTGGGCCGCGAACAGGCCACCGCTTTGCTCTATCTTGATCGCGAAGACATCGGCGCCGTGTTCCCGGGCGATATCGAACGCGCTTTCCGGACCTTGCAGGATTTCGTCGGCCATCAGCGCAACCGGGAAACGGCGCATCAAGCGCCCCATTGCGGCGGCTGATGCGACCGGCTGTTCGACTAATTCGCAACCCGCATCGGCGAGCGCCGGAATGGCCAAAGCCGCTTGCGTCTCGCTCCAGGCCATATTGACGTCGACCCGCACCGTGCCGCGGTCGCCTAGGGCGCGCTTGATCTCCGCCACATGCTTGATATCGATGGATGGTTCCCTTGCGCCGATCTTGAGCTTGAAGATCCGATGACGGCCAGCCTCGAGCATCGCTTCGGCCTCCTCGATATCGCGCGCGGTATCGCCAGAGGCCAGCGTCCACGCTACCGGCAGGCGATCACGGCGCCGGCCGCCCAGCAACTCGCTGACTGGTATGCCGAGGCGCTTGCCATGCGCGTCGAGCAGCGCAGTTTCGAGCGCGCTCTTGGCGAAGTGATTGAGTTTGACCAGCTTGCTCAGATGCGCCATCAAGGATTGAATGCGCGTAGCATCCCTGCCGATCACTGCCGGCGCGAAGTAGGCGTCGATCGCCAGCTTCATGGCTTCCGGGCTTTCCGGGCCGTAGGCCATCCCCGCGATGGTCGTGCCCTCGCCCATACCGATCACGCCGTCGCTGCACGTCACCTTCACGAGCATCAACGTCTGCCCATACATCGTGGCGACCGACAGCTTGTGCGGGCGGATCGTCGGCAAATCAACGAGACGGGTTTCGATACGTTCGATCGTCACTGAAGTCATAGCACTTGCTTATTAAATGAAACGCTGCGCGCGACGCTGCGAGGCAGGGGATCTGCTCGCAACGCTGGTTCGCAAAGGAGGTACTTCCTTAGAGCTATACGCTAAGGAGCAGGCAAATATTTGTCAAATCAATCAATTTGACGAATTGACATCCATTTAATGGATATCTCGCGCCGGGAAAGCCCCTGAGCGGTCGATTTATCGGAGCGGTAGGACTGGGGCTTCGCGGTCGCGGACAATGCGCCGTAGACGCGAGCTCGCGCGGGGCCACGATTGGCTCGCGCGTCTATTCGTGTGTGGGCAAAGCGTCTGTATCGAGCACCGCGCCCTGTTGTACGAGGGCCGCGAGTAGCCGCGGAATTTCGCTTTTGTCGTGCATCCCCAGCTTGCGGTACGCGCACCGCAGATAGTGACGCACGGTAGCCGGCGAAATGGCCATCCGCTGCGCGACTTCCTTGTGCGAGAGCCCGTCGCCGTAATGTTGGATCGCGACCAACTCCCGCGGGCTGAGGCGGTCGAGCTCCGACCGCGCGCGCGCCTCGAGCTGGAAAAGGCCCGCCATCGGCGCGCAGTGGATCGTCACGTGCTCGCCGGCAAAAGGATGAGATGCGCCGCCGCGCAGCCACTCGACCAACGGTTGAGGCAAGGCCTGGTTGGCATAGAACGGCCAATCCCGATGCAACATTGTCTGAAACGCCTTATCGGCTTGATGCACGGCGCCGAGCGAATCGCAGATTGCACGCGCGGGCGAGACGACGAGTGCGGCGCCGCGCTCACGCGTCAGCTGGAAGGAGCGGTTAATCGTCAAGGCGGCGGACAGATGCGGAATGACGTCTTCGACCTTGCGCGCGTCCTCGACCGAAAACGGCTTGTCGAGCGCGCGGCGATAGACAGAGAGAAACGTGGTCAAACCAAAGCGATGATCGAGCGTGCAGACCACCATCAGCTGCGCAAGGCCGTACCTGATCGCCCAATCACGAAAACGCGGCGCGACGCCCGGCGCGACGATCGAGATAGCCATCGACTTGCCGTATAGACCCCTTGTACCGAGCACCAGCGGGTCGCAATCGCGCACTTTGACCCAGTCGGCAAAGAAAGTAGCGGGTAATCCCCAGGTGAAACTGTTGTGCGTCACTGGGCCGCCGGGAGTTAGCGTCGCTACGCCGGTCCAACCGGCGTCGAAAGGCAACAGCGACCCAAGCATTCGGAAAAATCCGTTCTCGAATTCGCCGATGCCCGTCTGATTGGCAAATGCATAAAGGTTTAGCAGCAGCACGCTGAGATCGCGCGTTGCCGTGCCATCGGGGCTAAACGGGCCCTCGAAGTCGACACTACGGGCGGGCGATTGCGTTCCCGCATAGGGGTCGGCGGCGATCGCCGCAGGCATGGTCGGCGCGGCCCCGGGCGGCTTGCGCCTGTCTACGGGTTTCAAGATGGGCTTCTCCGCATATCGTTCGTCACCTCTCCGGTGCGCCGCCCGGCTCGGATCCCATTTTACGTGCTGCGCTTTTTCGGCCAAGGCCGTCCGCAGCGCCCCGCAAACACCCTCCATTTGAACGGGTTGCCCATTCATTCCAAGCAGTGCGCCCGCGCCGCACTAAGTAGGCGCGCCGCCGCGAAAGACGAAGCGGAGGGCTGCGGGTTTTCCGCACCGTTCACTTGAACGTCTATTCGCGAATTTTCGAACTACCGACACTCCAGCCGTGCTCGATGCCGCGCCAATGACGACGCGTCTCGAACCGCAGGATCACAGCAATGACATTGTAGGCTCGGAGACAAAAGATGAAACCACGATTCGCCCACTTTCCCCCTCGAAGCAGCCCTTTCCGGCTGAAACGCACAAGGATGCGCGCGTTCAGTGCGGCGACGGCAGGTATGGCATCGATGCTCGCCGCCGTCCCGGCGTACGCACAGTCGAGCGTCACCCTCTTCGGGGTTCTGGACGCGGGGATTCAATATCGCACGCATGCCGATGGTGGGCACAGCGCGGTCAATCTCCAGAACTATGGCACGTTGCCGTCGCAAATCGGTGTGACAGGCAGCGAAGAACTGGGGGGCGGGCTGAAGGCGATTTTTCGGCTCGAACAAGGATTCAGCATCAACAACGGCAGCGCGACCGTACCGGGGCTCGCGTTTTTCCGCGGCGCGTGGGTCGGTTTGAGCGGTGGCTTCGGCGCTGTGACGCTCGGGCGCCAGTTGAGCGTGCTGTTCGATCGAACCGTGTTCTATGACCCATTGCTTTATGCGGCGTATAGCGGCCAAGGTGAACTCGTGCCGCTGTCGGCAAATTTCGTCGACAACGCCGTCAAATACAGGACCAACGACTATGCCGGCTTTAGCGCAGAGTTCCTCGCGGCGACCGGCGGTGTGGCGGGCAACTCGCGCTCGGGCCGCGTGCTCGAAGCGGGGGCGCAATATGCGCGCGACGGGTTAGGCGTGAGCGCGGTGATTCATCAGTCGCATGGCGGCGTGTCGGCAACGGTGGATACGTCGGCGCAACAACGCACCGTCGCGGTCCTCGCCGCCCATGGGAACATCGGCAAGCTCTCGCTTTATGGCGGCGCGGAGCGTCAGACAGGTTCACTGGAACCGGCGAAGACTGTCGCGTGGGGAGGCGCGCGTTACCAGATGGATCCATCGATCGGCTTTGCGGGCGGGGTGTATCACACCTTCTCGAATACGCCGAGCGTCGGGCATCCAACGCTTTTCATCGAGAGCAGTACCTATGCGCTGTCAAAGCGCACGGTCGTCTACATGAACCTCGGCTACTCGCACAACACCAGTGCGAGCACGCAGCCCGTCTACGAATACGACACGATGCCTGTGGCGGGCGTGTCGCAGTTCGGCGCCATGGCAGGCATCTATCACACGTTCTGACAGTCTCAGCCCAGGACCTTGATCATCATGAAAAATCCTTCGACCGCTGTCGCCTCAGCCGAACTGGCACCGCACCATTTCACCGCATCCACGTTGTTCTCGCTCGTTGTGTTCGCCGCCATTACGCCGTTGCTGTTGTTGGTCGCGCCCGCCGTCGCCGCGCAGCTCGGCTCGCAACTGGGCCTATCCGCATCGCAGGTCGGCACCTATTTCTTCGTGGAATTGGGCGCATTCAGCTGTGCGACGCTACCTGCGTTCCTTTGGCTCGGTCGTGTCGATGCGCGCCGGGTTGCAGCGTACGCGGTCGCGCTCTTTTGCGCAGGCAACTTTGCGACCGCAGTGCTGATACCCGGCTTTGCAGGCTTGCTTGTGCTGCGCGCGATAACCTCGCTCGGCGGCGGCACCCTCATGGTGCTATGCATGACGAGCGCGGCGACCAGTGCGAACCGCGACCGCGTTTATGGGCTGTGGGTCGTTGGTCAACTGCTTGCGGGCGCAGTGGGCCTCTTAGTCCTGCCGCACCTGTTCAGCCAGTTCGGCCTGCGTACGCTCTATGTCGTGCTCGGTCTGCTCGGCCTTTGCGCGGCACCGCTGACTTGCGGCTTCGATCTCGCTGTGGGCCGCATGCCGCGTGGCCAGTCGAAGGTCGACACAGGCTCGGCATCTTTTGCCACGATCGCGAACACCGTGCTGGTAATCGGCGGTGTGCTGGGGTTCTATGTCGCGATCGGCGGCGTCTGGACATTCGCGGGCAAGGCGGCGGCGCTTGCGGGCTTGGACGCCGCGCATACCGGCGAAGCGCTCGCCGTGGCCAGCGTGATGGGCATCGTCGGCGCGGCGTGCGCGTCGCTCGTTGCCGGACGGGTCACACGATTCGCCATGTTGTTGACCGGTTACGCGCTTCTCGCGGGGTCGCTCGCGGGGCTTGCGATGGAGCCGGGAACGATTGGCTTCATGGCAGCAGTGTTCGTATTCAAGTTCGCATGGACCTTCGTGTTGCCCTTCATCCTCGCGGCAGCGGCAAAGCACGACCGCTCCGGTCGTTTGATTGCCTCGCTGAATCTGGTAATCGGCGCCGGGCTTGCGGCCGGTCCGTTAATGGCGGGCATGCTGCTCGACATGGGCGCGTCGCTCGCCACGCTGTTCGCGGGCGCGGCGCTCGTCAGCGTTCTTTCGAGCGCATGCCTGCTGCGCGTCGAGCGGCATTGACCTGCTGCGCTCAACCCGCGCCCCACACACCGCCAAGGCAGGCGCCCCGTTACGCGAGGCATTTGCCTTCCGCGTTTAACTTCCGAAACTCCAGCAGGAGAAGACCATGAGCAAGACCGCTTTCCTTACCGATGAACGCACCTTTTGGCACACCGGCGGCACCCATGCGCTGTTCTTTCCCGTCGGCGGTTGGGTGCAACCTCCTTCCGCCAGCGGATACGCCGAATCCCCGGAGTCCAAGCGCCGGCTGCTTGCGCTCATCCAGGCATCCGGCCTCGGCGCGCAGCTTGACATGCGCAGCGCGCCTGCCGCAACTGATGAGGATCTACTGCGCATACATCCGCGCGCATACCTGACACATTTCAAGTCGCTCAGCGACACGACCGGCGGCGACATCGGCGATTTTGCACCGTTCGGCAAAGGCAGTTACGAGATCGCCGCGCTTTCGGCGGGTCTGGCGCTCGACGCCGTCGATAGCGTGCTCGACGGGCGCGCGGCGCGCGCGTTCTCGCTGTCGCGGCCGCCAGATCATCACTGTTTGCGCGACCGGCCAATGGGCTTTTGCCTGCTGGCGAATATTCCCATTGCGATCGAAGCGGCCCGCGCGAAACATCGCGTCGAGCGTGTGGCCGTAGTCGACTGGGACGTGCATCATGGCAACGGCACGCAGTCGATCTACTACGATGATCCGAACACGCTGACCATTTCCTTGCATCAGGATAGATGCTTTCCGCCGGGCTACAGCGGCGCGGATGAGCGCGGAGCAGAGCATGCCCTCGGCGCGAACATCAACGTGCCGCTGCAACCCGGCGGCGGGCACGATGCGTATCTGTATGCGTTCGAGCGGATCGTGCTGCCCGCGCTCGAGCAGTTCCGGCCAGAACTGATTGTGGTCGCGAGCGGGCTGGACGCCAGCGCCGTCGATCCGCTCGCCCGGATGCTGCTGCACAGCGAGAGCTACCGCACGATGACCCAACTCGTGCGCGAGGCCGCCGAGCGGCATTGCAGCGGCCGACTCGTGATCGTGCATGAAGGTGGCTATTCGGAGGCGTATGTCCCGTTTTGCGGCCATGCGATCGTTGAAACGCTAGCTGGCATACGCACACCGGTCACCGATCCGATGCTGGATCTGGCTATTGCGCAGCAACCCAGCGACTGTTTCAACGCGTTTCAGCGTCAATTGATCGACGAACTCGCGGGCCAATTCAGCCTGTAAATCTGGCCACTTGCACGCCTCGCCTGTATGGACGCTCACCGCATCGTTTGTCTATGCCCGCATCATGGGTACGTCCGAAAAGCAGGCCCAAGGTTATTCGAAAAAGGCGCTCGATGGTTGGGCGGATCGAGCACGCCAGCTTGCCGCGGCCGCCATGGCGCTTCTCGATAGGCAGGGGGACAGCCGTCTGCGCTGATACGCGCCTGTCATCCCCGCGTGCTCACAGCCCAGCGATGCACGTATATTTCAGCGTCGTATAGTCGTCGATGCCGAACCGCGAACCTTCCCGCCCCATGCCGGATTGCTTGACTCCGCCGAACGGCGCCATTTCGTTGGAAATCAGGCCGGTATTGACGCCGACCATGCCGTATTCCAGCGCCTCCGACATGCGGAATACCCGGCCCAGATCGCGGCTGTAAACATAGCTGGCCAGCCCATACTCGGTGTCGTTGGCGAGTTCGATCACCTCGCTCTCCGATGTAAAGCGGAATAGCGCCGCCACGGGGCCGAACGTCTCCTCGCGCGCGACCTTCATGGCGCTCGTCGCATCCGCCAACACCGTCGGCTCGAAGAAGGTCCCGCCGAGTGCATGGCGCTTACCGCCGCATAACCGTCGTGCGCCTTTCTCCAGGGCGTCGCCGATATGCTCGATCACCTTATCAACGGCAGAATCATCGATCAGCGGCCCCTGCGTTACGCCGTCTTCCGCGCCGTTGCCGACCTTCAGCATTTCGACGGCCGCACAAAGACGGCGTGCGAATACGTCGTACACGGCATCCTGAACGTAGAAGCGATTCGTACAAACGCACGTCTGCCCGGTGTTTCGGAATTTGCTCGCGATAGCGCCCTCGACCGCCGCGTCGATATCCGCGTCATCGAAGACGATGAACGGCGCATTACCGCCCAACTCCATCGACACCTTCTTGAGCGTCGAGCCGGCCTGCGTCATCAGCGTGCGCCCTACCTCGGTCGACCCCGTAAACGAAAGCTTCTTAACAAGAGGGCTGGTCGCGAGCGTCGTTCCTACCTCGCCGGCCGAACCCGTGATCACCGAGAACACCCCCGCCGGAACGCCGGCGCGCTCCGCTAGCGCCGCGAGCGCCAGCGCGGACAGCGGCGTCTGCGATGCTGGCTTCACCACGATCGGGCAGCCCGCCGCCAGAGCCGGGCCTGCCTTTCGCGTAATCATCGCGAGCGGAAAATTCCACGGCGTGATCGCCGCGCAAACGCCTACCGGCTCGCGCGTCACGAGGATTCGCTTGTCCGCCGACGGTCCCGCGATCACGCTGCCGTCAATGCGCTTCGCTTCCTCCGCGAACCACTCAAAATAGGCGGCTGCGTAACGGACTTCGCCGACCGCCTCGGCCAGCGGTTTGCCCTGCTCGGCCGTCATGATCCGGGCCAAGTCATCGATGTTCTCGAGCATGAGTTCACACCAGCGGCGCAGCACGCCTGCGCGCGCTTTCACCGGTGTCCGGCGCCAGCCGTGCGCCGCGTCCGCCGCTAGCGCAAGCGCCTCTTGCGTCTGCGCAGCGCCGAACCGCGGCACCGTTCCAACAATCCCGCCGGTGGCTGGATTTGTCACCGTGATGACGCCGCCCGCGTCGGGCGCCCGCCATTGCCCACCGATGAAGGCTCCACTGCGCAGCAAAGCAGGATCGTTCAGCGACACCCGCTCGATCTCTCTATTCGTCTCGCTCACTGCTTGCCCTCCGGAAAAGCAACCGCTTTGAGAATGCAGTTCCTTTGCTGCACCAGCAGGCCCCGCACGCGCTGTCTAAACTCCGTGAATTGCGCATCGGCCATCAGCGCCTTGCGGCGCACTTCACGATCGGCCATGCTCTCGTAGCGCCATAGGAAAACGAGTTGATTCAATTCCCCCACCTCCGATTGAAAGCAACCCACCATGGGGCCCAGGTGTTTCTCCTGCGATTCGCGCCCCATCGACTGATAGTGCGCGATATATTGCGGCACGCCACCGGGTACCAGGGTGTACCTTCGTTCTTCGAGTATCACAGCACCGCCTCCAATTCATCGCGTGTCGAACCCACCTTCGCCGCAAAGGTGCGCGTGACTTGCGCAAACGATGCGCCATCCGCAAGCGCCGCCACGTACCGGTCAGGACGAATGACGGCGATGGTGTGTCCTTGTTGCTGAAACCAAGGTTCCAGCGCGTTTTCGAGATCCTCGACGCAAACCGTCCGCTCCGTCCCGGCGAGCCGCTCGTTTCGCGAAACGCCGCTGCGCGAGCGCTCCACGCGAACGAAAGTGGCATTCATCGAACGCCAGAATGCTCGCCCTTCTTCATCGAGCGCTTCATAAGGATCGGTGCGCCAGCCGACGATCGCGAACCACGGCCCGAGTACGTCGTCTAATTTCCGCTTTTTGCGCCACCCGATTTCGACGTCCGGCTGGATGAACATACGGCCGATGGCCGTAGTGGCCACGTTGGCCGACGGTTCGACGACGAGCCCCCCGTCATAACGAGGCATCGGCTTGAACTTCATCTGCAGCACATAGTCGCGCACAGTGCGAAGCGAGCCGAACGATTTGAAAAACGCGTCGCGAAGCAACGCGATAGCGGGGTTCGTCGGCATCAGGATTCGGCCGAAGGTATCGGCAAGATCGATCATCGCCTTCGCGTGGTTGCGCCTTTCCACTTCGTAGCTGAGCAATATCGACGAATCCATCTGGCCTTTCACCACGGCAGCAAGCTTCCATGCAAGGTTGCCGGCGTCCCGCAAACCGATGTTCAATCCCTGCCCGATCCAGGGCGGGCTAAGGTGCGCCGCGTCGCCGGCAAAAACTGTGCGACCCACGACGAACCGATTCGCCACGCGCGAGTGATGCGTATAGATGCGCGCCCTTACCACCTCGAGACGGTCCACATCGTCGACGTACGGCGCAATCAAGGATTTGACGGACGATTCTTCGACCAAGCGATCCGCATCTTCGTGCGGAAACACCATGAATTCCCAGCGCCGGTAGCCGAAGGGCAAATGAATGCAAACGTTCGGCCGGCGTGGATCGCAGTGCAGCGCGGTGTAGGGTGCATCCAACTCGGCATTGCGCACGTCCACGACGAGCCATTTCATCGGGTGTGTGTTGCCCACCAGCGTCACGCCGATGAGGTCCCGCAGCGTACTGCGGCCGCCATCGGCGGCGACACAATATTGCGCTTCGATCTCGCGCACGACGCCGTCGCGGTCGGTTACCGTCAGCGTCACGCTTTTCGCTCCCTGGCGAAGCGACGTGACTTCGGCGCCGAGCCGCATCCGGACGTGCGGGAAATTAGCCACATGCTCCCGCAGCGTCGCCTCCGCGAGCTGCTGCATGAAGATGTTGCGTCGATACCAGCCGAACTCTCGGGTGGCGGGGCGAATGTCGGCAAAGAGCCCGCCTTTCGCCGTGAACATCCTCAATGAAACGTTTTGGATGATATCGTCGAGCAAGGCGTCGGCGACGCCGGCCGTCTGAAAGACGCGCAACGCTTCGTCGTCCATGCCCACCGCGCGCGGGTACGGCAGGATGTCTTCGCTACGGTCGATCAGAATGGCGTCGATACCGTACACGCCCAGCAGGTTCGCAATGGTGCATCCCACCGGCCCGGCGCCGACGATCGCCACGCTGGTACATATCTTTTCCATGATGTCTGAACTCACACGGCCTGCCCGGCCTTCAGCTTTCCCAGGAATTCGTCGAGGGCGAGCAGGAAGCCGACGGCGTTGTCGTCATGCACGTAATGCCCCGCATTGGCGACTTCACACCAGGAGATGTGCCTATTGCGCCGGCACATCTCCTGCGCGGTGTCGCTAGACAGGAAGTCCGAGTGCTCTCCACGAACGACGAGCGTTGGGCATGAGATACCGTCCACGATAGGCCACAGGTCGACGCCCAAGTGGGGCCGCCTCGCGAGCTCGATGCGCGCGCGGCCGATCCCCTCGGCGTCGTACTTCCAGACCACGCCGCCATCGTCGCTCTGCTTCAACGTGTAATCGAGCCGGGAGTTCAAGGCTTGCTCCGAAATTGTCGGCCGCTTGTCCCGCCAGAATCGCCGAGCGGCATCCCAATCGTCGAAGCGCAACGGCGTGGACTCGATTTCATGCACGATGCGTTTCGCGCCCTCGGTCGAACTCGATGAGCCCGGGCCAATGTCCTCTATGACGAGCGCGCACACTTTCTCCGGATGGCGCGCCGCATAAGCCAACGCATTCGTGCCGCCCAGCGAGTGCCCCACCAATATGAACGTATCGATACCGAGGTGGGTCGCCATCGATTCCAAGTCGTCGACGTAGGCCTGGGTGTAGTAGTTGCCCGCCGGATCCCAATCGCTGTTGCCGCGTCCGCGCTGATCGAGCGCGATCAGTCGCCACTCGCCGGAAAGGAACCTGGCCGTCGGCTCCCAAGTCATCGCATAGCTTCGCAAGCCATGCAGCAGAATCACCGGAGGCCCATCCTGCGGACCCCATTCGACATATCGCAGCGTCAATGCGCCGCTGCGAAATTCGCCCGTTCTCGGTTGCCACTCACTCATCGCATGCCCCCTATCGCAGGCTATCAATGCAAGCCGTCCTGGCCTTTGATCTCGGAAGCCTTGATGCCGCCGAGCCGGGCATGCAGCCGGCCTCGCGAAGCGAATGCGAACGCGATGACGACTTCGTCCCGGTTCGGTGCGTCAGCGAACAGGGCGGAGACAGTGTCATAGTGCGAGCGCACGTACAACGCATCCTTGTGCGCCAACGGAATGTCGATCGTCGTGTTGACGCCGCCGCGCTTACCCGTCGACGGCACCCACGCCTTGCCGCCGCCTACCGCATCGCGCACCGGATCGGCGAACACGCTCGTCAGGAATGCGTTGCCATGCTCGTATTCGCCATCCGCGCCGACGACGCAGGCTTTACCGTAGCTCTCGACCTTGTCATTGCCGAGCAACTGCCGAATGCGCCGGGCGAATTCGTGGCCGAGCGCCGGCGAGGCATTCACGACCTCGCTGAGGTCATGCACGCTACGGCCCGCAAAAGGATTGAGAATCGCGGCAGCGATCACGATTTTTCGCAGCGGGGCGCCGTCGGCGTGAAGTCCGCTCTCGTTGGTGAGGACGTCTTCGATTTGGGTGTACCACTTGCGAACTTGGAAGCTTTCGAAATTGGGAGACGTTTTCATGTCGGGATACCGGTTAGTCGAATAAAGGTTTCAGATCGATCGGATCGCTAGGCGCGTGATACTCGTGCAGAAGGCGCTTGCCCTCGCTATCGTCGAATACCAAGTCGCAGAAAAACTCGAGCCGATTGCCGTCCGGATCGTTGAAGTACAACCCGTACCCGATCTTGTGGTCGGTCGTTTTCACGACCTCCACGTTCTTGCGCAGGAGCATTCCGTACAAGCGCCGCAGATAGGTCACGTCATCGCCGATCTCAAGGCCATAGTGCTGCAGGCCGCGCTTGATGGGCGGTTTCGATTCGTCCGTGCGAATCAGCGCGATGTCATGGTGCTTCTTGCCGAAGGACATAAACACCCACTCTTCGCCGCGCGCCGTTTCCTCCATGCCGAGCACTTCTTCGTACCACTTACCGGATGCGATCGGATCGCGAACGTAAAGCGCAATGTGCGTGCGTTTGACGTTGGGTTTTTCCATGTAAGGCCTCAATGATGTTGAGGAGGGTTATCTACGGTGAGTACTGGCGTCCACGCGACATCGGTGATTTCGCTGAACTCGCGCCATTCTTTGAACCAGGTCTGCCCGCCATCCTCGGTCCTGAACAAGTGGCCGTATTTCGAACCGGCGAACATCAGTAGCGGATCCGCTTCGTGTACGCCGACGGCCCAAAACGCCGAGTTGGGCGTTTGAGTCAGCGGCACTTCGCCCCACGTTTCGCCGAGATCCGTCGACTTGAGCACCTTGCTCGTATGACCGGGCGTGGAATCGCCGATCACGAGGAACGCTTCGTTGGTGCCCGGCCGGACCCGCACGGTGCGCGCGTAACGCAGCGTCCATTCGAGTTTTGCGTTGAAACCCTTCCAGGTTTTACCGTCGTCCTTGGAGACATAAATCGCATTCACTACGACGACGAGCAAAGTCTGCGGCGGCCCGGGAATGAACGTGACGCAATGAATATCGGAGTTGGCCACCCCGCCTCGCTCGCCGTCGATCCGCTCCCAGGTTTCGCCCGCGTCCCGGCTGCGAAACAATCCTCCCTCTTCGATACCGAACCATAAGTGCTTCGAATTTGACGGATCGATCGCGCACGTCAGCACGCGAGGCTTGCTCACGCCGGCACACCGCTCGGGAATTTCCGGCGGGAGCTTCGTCCAGCTCTCGCCGCCGTCGGTGGAGCGAAAGAAGCCGGCGCGCGAGGGAGCGCCCGTGCCGCAGAGCATATGGTCGGGGTTTCTCGGATCGAAACAGATCGACCACACCGTCTGGCCGTTCAGGATCGAATCGATACGCTTCCAATTGACGCCGCCATCCGTGCTCTTGCACAGGCCGACATCGGCGCCGGCGAACACCACGGACGGGTTGGCTGGATGCACCGCCAGGCTGCGCACCACGCCGTCGAATTCGATGTCCTGATCCAGGTCGAGCCGCTTCCACGACTTCCCGTTATCGGAGCTCCGCAGGATGCCCTGGCCGGCGGTTGCGACCAGAATGGTTTTGTTCACTAGCTGCTCCTCTTTACAGAAAAATGCCTCGCGAGATCCCGCCATCGGCGCCGATCGACTCTCCCGTTATCGCCGCCGCCCTAGGCGAGGCCATGAACGTGGCGATCCACGCCATTTCCTCGGGCTGAAGCACGCGCCGAACCGGCGTGATCTTGATGTAGTTCTGCTCGACTTGCTCGGCCGTCAGTCCCTGCTTGGCGGCTTCCTTTTCGTAGAGCTCATGGATATGCGGCGTTTCGACGACGCCCGGATGTATCGTGTTGACGGTGATATTGAACGGCCCCAACTGATCGGACAGCACCTTCGTCATGTGGACGATCGCCACGTTGCGCATGCCTGACAACTGCTTGCTCCCGCGTCCCGTCAGCCCGCCGATGTTGACGATGCGTCCGTACCGCTGGCGCTTCATGATCGGCGCGACCGCCTTCGCGCAGCGGAAGTAGCCCACGACCTTGATATCGATGTCTTTCAAGAGGCCGTCCGCGTCGGCATCTTCGAGTTCGGAACGGACGAGGCCGCCCGGGTGCGCCGCGCCGTTGATCAAGATATCGATGCGACCGAAGCGCTTCGCCGCCTGCTCGACGCCAGCCTCCACCGAGGCAGTGCTCGAGGTGTCGACCGACACGCAAGCGATTTCTCCCGAACCGGCCGGCAAGCGCGAGCGGATCTCGGCTGCGGCCTCTTCGAGGTGCTGCATGCGCCGTGCGGCCAACACGACATTCACGCCTTCGCCGGCCAGTTGCTCCGCAATGGCCTTGCCGATGCCCATGCTGCCCCCGGTAATGAATGCCGTCTGGCCTCGCAATTCCAAATCCATGTCACGCTCCGTTTTCAATCCACGTTGATCCAAACGCTCTTTGTTTCGAGGTAGTTTTCGATGCCTTTGCGGCCCAGCTCGCGGCCCCATCCCGACTCTTTGAAGCCGCCGAAAGGCGACGCGGGGTCCGTCACGTTGTAGCAATTCACCCAGACGGTGCCGGCCTTCAGCTGCGCTGCAATCCGGTGCGCTTGCTTGACGTCCCGCGTCCAAACGCCCGCCGCGAGACCGAACGGCGAATCGTTCGCGCGTTGCAAGAGGTCGTCGATATCGTCCCAAGGCATCGCCGTCAGCACGGGGCCGAATATCTCTTCTTTGACGATGCGGGCGCTGTCTCGGGTGTCGACGAACACCGTCGGTTCGAAGAAGTAGCCATCCGGTCGGTCTTGCGGGCGGCCGCCACCGGTGAGCGTCGTGCCGCCCACGCTGCGCCCGATGTCCACGTACTGGCTCACGCGCTCATGCTGAAGCGACGAGACGAGCGGCCCCATCTGCGTGCCGGCTGCAAGCCCTGGCCCGATCCGAATCGATTGGGCCTTCGATGCGACATCGGCCACGACGCGATCGAAGTGCTTTCGATGGATATAGAGCCGGGAGCCCGCCGTGCAGACCTGACCTTGGTTGTAGAAGATCGCGGTAGCCGCGGCTTCCGCCACTTCGGCGGGATCGGCATCCGGCAAGATGATGTTGGGCGATTTCCCGCCCAGTTCGAGCGTGACGCGTTTGAGCGAATCCGCGCATTGCCTTGCAATGCTTTTGCCGACCTGCGTCGAGCCCGTGAACGCGATCTTGTCTACGCCGGGGTGAGAGACGAGCGCGGCGCCCGCGCTCGCGCCGCGACCCGTTAGGACATTCACGATGCCGGCCGGAAAGCCTGCCCCGTCGATGAGTTCGGCCAATCGCAACGCGGTGAGCGGCGTCTGCTCGGCGGGCTTCAAGATGCAGCCGCAGCCGGCCGCAAGCGCGGGCGCCAATTTCCAGGCCGCCATCGAAAGCGGGAAATTCCACGGCACGATCAGCCCGCACACGCCCACCGGTTCGCTGCGCGTGTAGTTCAAGAAATTCCGCCCTCCGCTCGGCGATACGGGAATCGTTGCGCCCTCGAGCTTGCTGGGCCAACCCGCGAAGTAGCGAAACATCTTCGCGGTGCCCGCCACGTCGCCGTTTAGGGCGGCCGTCAGCGGCTTGCCGTTATCGAGCGATTCGAGCTCGGCCAATTCCTGCGCGTTGGCCTCGATGAGATCGGCCAAGCGGTTCAGCAAGCGCCCTCGATCGATCGGTGTCATCTTTCGCCAAGCGTTCGATTCGAGTGCCGCGCGTGCGGCGCGCACGGCGGCATCGACATCCGCAGGCCCTGCGTCGGCCACGCTAGTGATTACCGTTCCGCTCGCAGGATCTAACGTGTCGAACGTCGTCCCCTCGGCCGCGTCGCACCAAACCCCATTGATGAACAGCCGATGCGGGCGCGTTGCAAAACGACGCGCCGCTTCGCCGATAAGATCGCTCCAACCGCTAACGTCGGTGAACATATTTGGATATCCGGTAGACGGTGCTCAGGCGAGCACCATTTCGATCAAGAAAGGGCCGCTCGTATGCGCCAGCGCCTCATCGAGCGCCGCTTCGAGCGCCCGCGTGGTCGCCGCGCGAACGGCGGGTACGCCGTACCCCGCCGCCAGCGAGGGCCAGTCGAACGCGGGATCGTCGAGCTCCGTCAGCGCGCGAGCCTGAGGGCCGAACGCCACGCTGCCTGCCCGGCGCAACTCGGTCTGCAATATTCCGTAGCGGCGATTGGAGGTAATCAAAATGACGATGGGCAGGCGCTCGCGAGCCATCGTCCACAGCGACTGAATCGTGTACTGAGCGCTGCCGTCCGATTGCAAGGCGAACACGCGGCGCTGCGGGCAGGCGATCGCAGCGCCCAACGCGACGGGCAGGCCTTGTCCGATGGCGCCTCCCGTGTTGGTGAGAATCGTGTGGCGGGCGGCCGAAGCCGACGCGGTGACGAACGGATAGCCGCACGTCCCGCCTTCCACCGATACGATCGCCTGATCGGGCAACGCGTTCGAGAGCACCTTGCCGACGAGCGCGGGATCGAGCGGGCAGTCGGGGATCGAATAGCGCGACGCCTCCACCCCAATCTCCGAGCCCGTCGATCCGACGATCTGCGCAAGGCGCTCCAGCGCGCCTTCGCCGGATTCCGTCACATCGGCGAGCGTCATCAATCGTCGTTCATCGACGAGCAAGCTGGGCAGCCCCTCATAGCCGAAGTACGCGACGGGAGTGATCGTTTCGACTAGCACCACCGCGTCCGCTGCCTGCAGTTGCTCGATCGCCTTCTCTGGGAAATACGGCAGACGATCGATATCGGGAAGCCCGCCGCCGCGCTCCGTGCGAGCCGGAAAGGTCTCGCTGAAGAAGCGCACCGCGGCGTGCTCGCCGATTCGACTGGCGGCGCGCTGCCCGCGCTCGGACAGCGCCCCGCCGCCGAGCAGGAAGACCACGTGCTTGCCCGCCTGCAGCATCTGCGCGACGGTCTGGACGCGCGATTCGTGGAATGTGCGGGGGGAGGCGATCAACCCGTGCGCCCCGGCATTCGGCGGGGCGGGATGTTGTTGATGATCGACGGGAAACACGAGCGTTGAAATGCTGCCTGGCGCCTTCAACGCAGCTTGAAATGCTTCGACCGTATCGCCCTCGATATCCGCCGTCGATTCGATCGTCCTGACCATACCGCTCACCGGGCGAGCCAGCGAGTGAATGTCGGAGGTCAACGGCGCGTCGTATGGCAGATGCCAGCTGGCGTGGTCGCCGACGATGTTGACGATCGGGGTGCGCGCCCGCCTTGCGTTGTGCAAGTTGGCGATGCCGTTCGCGAACCCCGGGCCGAGATGCAGCAGCGTGAGCGTCGGCTTGCCCGTCATCCGTCCGTATCCGTCGGCCGCCCCCGTGCAAACGCCTTCGAATAACCCCAGCACGGCCCGGATTCCCGGTACGGCATCCAGCGCGGCGACGAGCGGCATCTCCGTCGTACCAGGATTGGCAAAGCAAATCTCGGCGCCCGCGGCGCGCGCCGCAAGCAGCAGACGCTCGGCGCCGCTCGTGGCAGCTTCGGCGCTCTTCGTTTCCGGGGCGGGGGAATAGGTAGTTTCCAATCGGCTTGTCCTGAGGGAGAGGCAAAGCGGCAGATCCGCGCCGCGATCGATGAGAAGTCATGCTAATCCCGCATTTAGAGATTGTCAAATCAAGCAATCGACGCTTTTTCGTCATTCGCCTGCGGATCAATCTCCGATTTCGGGATTTTTACCCACGCCGAAGGTGCAGCAGAAGACGCAACTGGGGGGCGCTCTGCCGCGTGGATCAGGCTTTCCGGGCAGACTCGGCGCAGGCGTCCCCAATGGCGGGACTTTGCTCAACGCAAGCAACGAGGCATCATTCGAGTCGGCGCCTACCCGGCCGTGTACCCACCGCAGATACAAGCGATAACGATAGAGATAGAAACGCTATGTCGAGCCTCACCCGCATGTTGTCGATCCTTGATCTCTTCTCTTCGACCGCCATGTCGATGACGGCGGAATCCATCGCCGAGCGCATGGGCTTCACCCGCACCACGTGCTATCGGTACGTGAAAGAACTCACCGAAGCGGGATTGCTGAACAACGCGAACGGCGTCTACTCGCTGGGCGCGCGGATCATCAACCTCGATCGCAAAATGCGAGAATCGGACCCGCTCCTTCAGGCGGGCATCTATGAACTGAAGAAGCTCGTGAGGAGCACAGGGGGCGAAGGGCTCATCTCGACGATGTATGACGAGCAGATCGTCAACATCCACCATGAGAGCGGCCCGGAGAGGCTCAATCTCGGATTTGGCCGGGGCCAGGTGATGCCGCTCATGCGCGGCGCCTCGTCGAAGGTCATCATCGCCACGATGAGCCGCGCGCGGCTCAAGCGTCTATTCGAGCGACACATGCTGGCTGAAGATCCGGCCCTCACGGAAGACTGGCCTACCCTCTGGCGGTACTGTCAGCAAATCACCCAACAGGGCTATTGGGTCTCGCACGAAGAGCTGCATAAAGGACACGTGGGCATCTCCGCACCCATCCCTTCGGGCGACAGCGGCGAAGCCACGTCGAGCATAACGCTGGTTTTTCGGCGCGAGCACTATGCGCTCTTCAACGAGTCGGCGCTGGGCAGCGCGCTGGCGGGAGCGGCGCGGGTAGTCGGCCGCAAGGCTTATCCGGGGGCACCCGCGGCGCGCTGAAGCCCGCATCCATCGAACGAGACGACGTCCGCTAGCTGCCGGGGGTGGCAGCCGCTCGATGAAAACACCTATCGACAAAATATTGACCATCTCTTTTTTCGGGATTAGTGTTCTCGTGTGCCGCGCATCTTTGCGGAACAAAACTCTCAAATCCCCAAATACGGCATTCGCAGATGCAATTTCTTCTGACGAATGCCTGGGATGTTCAAGGTCAGATGCAATGAGCCATAACCGGACGTTCAGCCGAATCGCCTGGTCCGGCGCGAGCCCGCGGGCTCGACGATCGGCGCTGCCGATTCCTCGTACACTCGACGTCGAGAACCGACAGTGAAACCGACCTCGGCGTTACGGGCCGAAACGCGGCGTTTTTCCGATGTGTACCTTCACTCGCAAGCGATCGCGAATTGGACGCAGCGTTATGAGCAGATCAGCCCGGGATCGGCGAGCACGACGCTGCGTCAAATCTCGGGCCGGCACTTTCACGTCTTTCACGAGCAATTGAACCAACGCGTCCTGCAGGAGGGCCGCGCGCCGCACAATCAACTGTGCTTCGCCCTGCCGGTCGTTCATGCCGTCGCGCCCTTCGTACAGGGCCGCGCCGTCAGTTTGCCCAGCCTGTTGACGCTGCGCGGCGGAGAGGAGTTCGTGGTCCATTTGCCGTGCGATACCGACGTCATCGCTTTTACGCTCGACCGAGCGCTCACCGCAGCCCCCGAGCATGCGGCGCTCTCCGCACTGCCCGAACGCATCCTCGCGCAACCGGTGCTTCCGGTGTCGCCCCTGCGCTATCAAGCGGCTGTCCATCATCTTCAAGATGTGTTGCATCTGGCGTTGGACGACGAATCTCTCGTGAACCGCGCAGCGTTCGACGAGAGGATGCTCGCTCACAGCGTCATCGGAATCGTGCTGAGCCTCGTGCAATTGGACGAAGACGGAAGCCCGACGCTGCCGCATATGTCGACGCAAAGCTACGTCGTCCGCAAGAGCCAAGAGATCGCGCTCGACAGCGCCGACGACATGTTGACCGTGCTCGATCTGTGTCATCGCTTGAAGATCAGCCGCAGGACGCTGCAGTACAGCTTCCAGAGCGTCGCAGGCACGACGCCGACCGCCTATCTCCGATCGATCCGATTGAACGCCGTTCGCCGATTCCTGATGACCACGCCGCCCACCGTTCGTATCGGCGACGTCGCCGCGCAATTCGGCTTCTGCCATTTCGG
>JBQCDS010000427.1:0-22510 GCA_051961035.1 Trinickia sp.
CGCCGGCGATCTTCCTCGAGCAGGAGATGCCGTCCGTTGAAGTGGAAGTCGACGTCAAGGCCGAGCGTCTCGCCGAAAGCATCTTCGAAATCCTCGTCACGGGCACCGTCACGGCCAAGGTCAACGATAAGGTCGCTTTCCTCATCGAAGCCAAGCAAGCCGGCATCTTCGACATCCGCAACATTCCGGCCGAGCAGATCGACCCGCTCGTCGGCATCGCCTGCCCGACGATCATCTTCCCCTACTTGCGCTCTAACATCGCGGACGCGATCACCCGCGCCGGCTTCCCGCCGATCCACCTGGCCGAAATCAACTTCCAGGCGCTTTACGAGCAGCGTCTCGCACAGGTCGCGGCGCAGCAAGAAGGCGGCGGCGCGGCGGCGAACGCCACGCAGCATTGAGCTTGTCGCGAGCGGTGCCGGCCATGAAAGTCGCCGTATTAGGGGCCGGGGCGTGGGGCACCGCGCTTGCGGCGCATCTGGCGCTCAAGCACGACACCGTATTGTGGGCGCGCGATGCCGCGCTTGTGGGCGAGATGGCGGCCAAGCGCGAGAACGGCCATTACCTCGCGGGCGTCGCGTTGCCCGCCGCGCTGCATTACGAAACGAGCTTGCCGGCTGCGCTCGCGCATGCCGCGGGCGATGCCTCGCTGGTCGTCGTCGCCACGCCCGTGGCGGGGCTGCGCGCGCTGTGCCGTGCGATGCGCGACGAGGCGCAATGCGTTCCGGCGCATCTCGTGTGGGTGTGCAAAGGCTTCGAAGCCGATTCGCAATTGCTGCCGCATCAGGTCGTCGCGGCCGAGCTTGCCGGGCACCCGAGCATCGGTGTGCTGTCGGGGCCGAGCTTCGCGCGCGAAGTCGCGGCCGGCTTGCCGGCTGCGCTGACGGTTGCGAGTACGTCGGCCGCCTGCCGTGAACGCACGCTTGCGGCGTTCCATCATGGCGCGATGCGCATCTATACCGGCGACGACGTCGTCGGGGTCGAGGTGGGCGGCGCCGTGAAGAACGTGCTCGCGATCGCCACCGGCATCGCCGATGGCCTTTCGCTCGGGATGAATGCGCGCGCGGCGCTCATCACGCGCGGGCTCGCGGAAATGTCGCGGCTCGGCGCCGCGCTCGGCGGCCGTCCGGAAACACTCACTGGGCTCACCGGCCTGGGCGATCTGATCCTCACGGCCACGGGCGATTTGTCGCGCAACCGCACCGTCGGCCTGCAACTCGCCGAGGGACGGTCGCTCGACGATATTCTGCTGGCCCTCGGCCATGTGGCCGAAGGCGTGCGCTGCGCGAAGGCAGTGCTCGCGATCGCGCGGTCGCACGGCGTCGACGTGCCGATCACCCACGCGGTATGCGCCGTGCTCTTCGATGGCGTGACGCCGCGCGATGCCGTTCACGCGCTGTTGCGGCGCGATGCGCGTGCCGAATCGGTCGGAGCGAACGGGACGCAGGTGTAGCTACGCGCGCGTGTCGGCGTGCATGGCGGCGCAGGTAAGCGCGTAGGTGTCATAGGCCGCCGCAGCGTGCGTGCCGATGGCGGGCAAGGAGAAGCCACCATGTCGATGCTGATGCTAGACGGCTGCCGGTTGGAGGCATGCCAGGCCGATATCACGACGCTTGCCGTCGATGCCATCGTCAATGCGGCGAATACATCGCTGCTGGGCGGAGGGGGCGTCGACGGCGCCATCCATCGCGCGGCGGGCCCCGAATTGCTGCGCGAATGCGAGACATTGGGCGGTTGCGCGACGGGCGACGCGAAGCTCACTCGCGGCTATCGGTTGCCGGCCAAGTACGTCGTTCACGCCGTTGGGCCGGTTTGGCACGGCGGCGCTCGGGGCGAAGCGCAATTGCTCGCGTCCTGTTACCGCCGATCTCTCGAACTCGCGCACGAAGCAGGCTGCGTCAGCATTGCCTTTCCCGCCATCAGTTGCGGAATCTATCGCTTCCCGCCGAGCGAAGCGGTGCGCATCGCTGTCCAGACGGTCATCGATGTCCTGCCGTCGGTGTCGGGCATATCGCACGTCGGTTTCGCTTGTTTCGACGAGCCGATGCTGCGTCTATACGAAGCAGAGCTTGGCCGCCGTTAGGCGCCGCCTTCGAACCCCGTCTGGCGCCACGCCTCGAACACGACGATTGCCACGGTATTCGATAGATTCATGCTCCGATTGCCCGGCCGCATCGGCAGCCGTACGCGCTGCTCGGCGGGAAAGCGCCCGAGCAGCGCCGCCGGCAGGCCACGCGTCTCGGCGCCGAAGATAAACCAATCCCCGGACAAGAACTGCGAGTCGTGAAAGCGGCCGGAGCCTCGCGTCGTGAAAGCGAACATCCGGGCCGGGTCGGGGGACTCGCTCGCCATGAGCGCATCCCAGTTCTTATGGACGCGCATTTGCGCGTATTCGTGATAGTCGAGGCCCGCGCGGCGCATTTTCGCATCGTCGAGCGGAAACCCAAGGGGCTCGACCAGATGAAGCCGAGCGCCTGTATTGGCGCACAGACGAATGACGTTGCCGGTATTCGGCGGGATTTCGGGTTCCACGAGAACGACGTTGAACATGATTGCTTTCGATGAGCGAGAGTCAGTCTTTGGGGGTGCGCAGCGCGACGAAATTCGTCACGCGCCGCGCGCCCGCGCGCTTCAATGCATGCGCCGCGGCCTCGAGCGTCGCACCGGACGTCATGACGTCGTCGACGAGGGCCACGTGCAGCCCGCGCACCCGCTGCGTCACGCGAAACGCTTGGGCGACGTTGCGCCGGCGCGCCTCGCGATCCAAGCGCGATTGCGGAGCCGTGTCGGCGATGCGCCGTATCAACGTCGGCGAGGCTGCCACGCCGAGCTCCCGCGCCAGCGGGCGCGCGATTTCCCAGGCCTGGTTGAAGCCGCGTGCGACGAGTCGCGCGTGCGCGAGCGGCATCGGCGCGAGTAGGTCGGGCGCAGGCCGGCCGGCCGGGTCATCGTCCGCCAGGCGTGCGAGGCGCGTGCCGAATTCGCGGGCGACGGCCAGCCGAGCGTGAAACTTGAGCCCCAGCGCAAGCCGCTCGAGCGGCGGGCGGTAGTCGGCCAGCGCGAGCGTCGCGTCGAACGCGGGCGGCGTGCGCGTGCAGGCGGCGCAGCGAAAGCGCGACGGGCCGCCACGCCGGCCGCGCAGGCCGGACAGCGGCACGGCACAGACGGTGCAACGCAGCCGGGGCTCGTTCCAATACGCCGCATCGCACGCCGGGCAGATCGGGCCTTGCGGCATTGTGCCGCATGATAAGCCGCAAAGCAGGCAAGTGCGGGGCAGCGCAAGCGCGGCCAGACGCCGCAGCGCAAGCGGCGCGAGCCTTGTGGCGAGGGCGGCGCCCCGGCCGCACGCCGTCGCGGGGGCGCGCTGTAGCCGCGGGTTCGGTGCATGTGCCATGGCCGGCCTTCCTCGCTGGACGGATCGAAGCGAGCGAGTATACTTCGGGCTCCTCGCACGTTCGACCGTCATGTCCCTCACACCCGCAAAGTCCGGCCGTCCGGCCTACGATTCCCGACTTGTGCGGCGCATTTTCGATCGCCGCGCAGCAACGTTCGGCGAAGTGGCGTTCCTGCCTCGCGAGATTGCCCAGCGTATGCGCGAGCGCCTCGAGTACATCAAGCTGAGCCCCAAGAGCATGCTCGATGCGGGCTGCGGGGCGGGCGACGACTTTCCGCCCTTGCGCGAACGCTTTCCCGAGGCGCCGCTTGTCGGTGTCGATCTGTCTCGGCAGATGCTATCGCGTGCCACGCCGCATACGGCGGGCGACGCCGGGTGGCGCCGCTTGCTGCCGGCCGCGTTGCAGCGCTCCCTCGGCGTGCGCGGGCCGCGCGTTGCGCAGGCCGATTTCTCGGCGCTGCCTTTCGCCTCCGGCGCATTCGATTTCGTCTGGTCCAACCTCGCGTTGCATTGGCACTCGCGGCCGGATCTCGTGCTGCCGGAGTGGCAGCGCGTGCTCGAGCCCAACGGCCTGCTGATGTTCAGCACGCTAGGACCCGACACGCTGCGCGAACTGCGCGGCGCCTATGCCGAAGTCGAGGCCGCGCATGGCGTGCCGGGAGCGGCGCACGTGATCGACTTCGTCGACATGCACGATTTGGGGGATATGCTCGTCGAAAGCGGGTTCGAAATCCCCGTGATGGATCAAGAGACGCTGACGATCACCTACAAGTCGCCCCAATCGCTGCTTGCCGACGTGCGCCGCTGGGGCGCCTATCCGCATCGGCACGAGCCGGCGGGCGCGGGGCTGGCCACGGTACGCGCGCGGCGTTTGCACGCGGCGCTGCTGCAGGCACTGGAGGCACGGCGCCGCGCCGACGGCACGCTCGCGCTGACGTTCGAAGTGATTTACGGCCACGCGTGGAAAGCGGTGCCGCGCACGACGGCCGACGGGCATTCGATCGTGCGAGTGGAAGATATCGGGCGGCGCCGGCCGGGTTAATGCGCGCTGGGTTTTGCGCTTTGGCCGAGCGAGTCGCTGGAAGCGAAATGCGATGCACGGCGACAAATCGCTGCCTGCGACGCTTTGTCGCGGATCGTAAAGTTGTGATCCGTTATGGTCGAAATCAGTGGCTGTGACGGTGTGCAAAAAAACGGGCTGAAACGGCGCAAAGGCTTGTCGCGCTTGGCTCTCAGCCCGATAGTCGTTTGCTTGTGGATGCCATTGAACGCGCCTATAATGCGTCAGTTTGTCGCCCGGAGTTCCCCATATCCGGCGCGGCAGGCCCCGAATAGCGCGATGTGCTCGTTGGCATACGCGGGAGGCGGCGATGGAAGCGACAACCCCGCTGACAGATGCGGAGCCGGTCGTTCGAGATTGGTTGATGAAGCGCAATTGCGCGGTTTCACCGCGGCAGTTCGTTTGGTTTTATGCGTCTCTGGCGTCGTTTTCAGTGGTCATCGCGGTTTTATTGGTCGTGCGCGGTGCGTGGCCGGTGTTGCCGTTCACCCGCGTGGAACTGCTGGCGGTCGGCATCGCGTTTGTGATTCATGCGCGCCATGCGGTCGATTACGAGCGAATCCGGCTCTTTCCGAACCGGCTCGTGATCGAGCAGATGAGCGGGCAGCGGTTGACGCAGTACGAATTCAATCCGCGTTGGGTGCGGATCGAGCGCGGCGCGTCGCCGCGCGATCCGATCAGGGTGGTGTCGCGCGGGCAAACGGTGGTGATCGGCGTGCACCTCGCGCAATATCGGCGCGCGTCGTTCGCAGCCGAGTTGCGCGCGACGCTTGCGCGGTGCGGTTGAGGCGACTCGAGCCGGACGTCGACCGGGGGCGAGGGTTTGAATGGAAATTTTGGGTAAGGATGCTATGAAAACAATCAAGCGAGCCCTCATGGGCGTGCTGGCGTCGTGCGCTCTGCTCAGCGCGCATGCCGCCTTGGCAGTCGGTGATAGTCCTGGCGGCCCCGCCGTCAACGAGATCAATTTCCAGCCGCCCGTGACGAAAATCGCTGAGGAGCTCTATCACCTGCACATGATGATGTTGCTGCTGTGCACGGTGATTTTCCTCGGCGTGTTCGGCGTGATGTTCTATTCGATTATCGTGCACCGGAAATCGAAGGGATTTAAGGCCGCCCATTTCCATGAAAGCACCACGGTCGAAATCATTTGGACGATCGTGCCATTCATCATCGTCGTGTTGATGGCGTTGCCGGCCACGAAAACGGTCGTCGCCATGAAAGACACGAGCAATGCCGATCTGACAGTCAAGGTCACCGGCTATCAGTGGAAGTGGGGCTACGACTACGTGAAGGGCCCGGGCGAAGGCATCAACTTTTTCTCCACGCTCACGACACCACGTGCCGAAGTCAACGGGCAAGCGCCGATTACCGATACGTATCTGCAGGAAGTCGATAACCCGCTCGTCGTGCCGGTGAACAAGAAGATCCGCATCATCACCACCGCCAACGACGTCGTTCACTCGTGGTACGTGCCCGCGTTCGGCGTCAAGCAAGACGCGATTCCCGGCTTCGTGCGCGATACGTGGTTCAAGGCGGAGAAGACCGGTACGTTCCGCGGCTTCTGTACGGAACTGTGCGGCAAGGAACACGCGTTCATGCCGGTGGTTGTGACGGTGCTCTCGGACGACGACTACGCCAAGTGGGTCGACGAGCAAAAGAAGAAGATGGCGAACGCGAACGACGATCCGAACCGCACGTACACGATGGCCGAGCTCATGCAGCGTGGCGCCGAAGTGTACAAGTCGAACTGCGCGGTGTGCCACCAGCCCACGGGCAAGGGCGCGGGCGTGTTCCCGGCGCTCGACGGCAGCAAGATCGCCAACGGTCCGATCGCGAAGCACGTCAGCATCGTGCTGAACGGCAAGAATGCGATGCCGAACTGGGGCAAGACGCTGAACGACGTCGAGATCGCATCGGTCATCACGTACGAACGCAACTCGTGGGGTAACCACACCGGCGATATCCTGCAGCCGCGGCAGGTCGCCGATGCCCGCAACGGCAAGATGCCCGAAGGGGGCGATCACCTGACGGGCGGCGCTGCCGCGCCCGCGAGTGCAAGCGAGGCGCCTGCCGCTAGCGGCTCCGCCGCCGCGAGTGGGCCGACGGCCTCGATCGGTGCGAAAGCCACCGTGACGGCCAGCCGGGTTGGTCAGCATCAGCCGGAAGCGGTCGCTGCCCGCACCGCGCCGGCGGCTTGACGTGTCGCCGCACTATTTGCTCTAGGAGATTCACATGTCTAGCATCGGACACGATGTAGCCGCGGGCCATGGCCACGACGACCATGCGCACGCAATGCCGCATGGCTGGCGCCGGTGGCTGTTCGCCACCAATCACAAGGACATCGGGACGATGTACTTGTTGTTTTCGTTCACCATGTTCCTCTCGGGCGGCGTCGCGGCGCTGATGATCCGAGCCGAGCTGTTCGAACCGGGCCTGCAAATCATGCGCCCCGAGTTCTTCAATCAGCTCACCACGATGCACGGTCTCATCATGGTGTTCGGCGCGATCATGCCGGCGTTCGTCGGCTTCGCGAACTGGATGATCCCGCTCCAGATCGGCGCGGCCGACATGGCATTCGCGCGGATGAACAACTTCAGCTTCTGGCTGCTGCCGGTCGCCGCGCTGCTGCTCGTCGGCTCGTTCTTCGCGCCGGGCGGCGCGACGGCCGCCGGCTGGACCCTGTATGCGCCGCTGTCGACGCAGATGGGCCCCGGCATGGATTTCGCCATCTTCGCGCTCCACATCATGGGCGCATCGTCGATCATGGGTTCGATCAACATCATCGTGACGATCCTGAACCTGCGTGCGCCTGGCATGACGCTCATGAAGATGCCGATGTTCGTCTGGACTTGGCTCATCACGGCTTACCTGCTGATCGCGGTCATGCCGGTGCTCGCGGGCGCGATCACGATGGTGCTGTTCGATCGCCACTTCGGCACGTCGTTCTTCAACGCGGCGGGCGGCGGCGATCCGGTGATGTACCAGCACATCTTCTGGTTCTTCGGGCACCCAGAGGTCTACATCATGATCTTGCCGGCGTTCGGGATCGTGTCGCATGTGATTCCGGCCTTCTCGCGCAAGCCGCTGTTCGGCTATAGCTCGATGGTGTACGCCACGGCGTCGATCGCCATTCTGTCGTTCATGGTCTGGGCGCACCACATGTTCGTGACGGGCATGCCGGTCACTGGCCAGCTGTTCTTCATGTACTCCACGATGTTGATCGCCGTGCCCACGGGCGTGAAGGTGTTCAACTGGCTGGCCACGATGTGGCGCGGATCGCTGACGTTCGAATCGCCCATGCTGTTTGCGATCGGCTTCCTGTTCGTGTTCACGATGGGTGGCTTCACGGGCCTCATGCTGGCGATGGCGCCGCTCGACATCCAATACCACGGCACCTCCTTCGTGGTGGCGCACTTCCACTACGTGCTCGTCGCGGGGTCGCTGTTCGCGCTCTTCGCCGGCTGGTACTACTGGGCGCCGAAGTGGACGGGCTGGATGTACAACGAGACGCGCGGCAAGATCCACTTCTGGGCTTCGATGATTTTCTTCAACTTGACGTTCTTCCCGATGCACTTCGTCGGCCTGGCGGGCATGCCGCGCCGCTACGCCGATTACCCGGCGCAGTTCACGGATTGGAACCAAGTGGTGTCGATCGGCGCGTTCGGCTTTGGCTTGGCGCAGGTCTACTTCCTGTTCGCCGTCGTGCTGCCCGCTTATCGCGGCGCTGGCGAGCTCGAGAAGGCGTCCGACAAGCCGTGGGACGGCGCGGTCGGCCTCGAGTGGACGGTTCCGAGCCCGGCTCCGTTCCACACGTTCGAGAACCCGCCGACGGTCGAGTAACACGATTGGGCCGATGCTTGCCGGCTCGCGCGTGCGGGAGTGCACGGGTGACCGGCGAGCAAGGCTACGAAAAAAGCGAGGCGATGGCGGCGTGCCGTCTTCGCCTCAGTGATGAAACAAACGATGAACCACCCACAAAAAAGACGCACGCCGGAGCAAGTTCGCGCCGGCAACAAGCGGCTCGGTTTGATTTTGCTGGCCATCGCCGCCGTTTTCTTTCTGGGTATCGTTCTCAAGCAGTGGCTGTTTCCTTGAGGGAAGGTTTAACGAGGTCGCCAGTACCCGTTCCTCGAATCGATGCTGCCAGCCGGCCAAAACGGCGAGCGTGAGCGGTAACGGCACGCCGCAGGCGACGAAAGTGGCGCGAGTGGCGGCATCGCCGCTCGGCGCATGAGAGATGACAACGCAGGGTGGCGATTGGAGACGAGCGCAATGACCTCTGACGGCAAAAGCAGCTTTGCCAGAACGATGAAGGCGGTGCTCTGGGCGTTTTTCGGTGTGCGCCGGCGCGCGGATCACGAGTCCGATACGCGGCTCAACCCGCTACATCTGATCGCGGCGGCGGCGATCGCGGCGGCCGTGTTCATCGCGGTGCTGATCGCCGTCGTGCATGCGGTAACGAGCTGAGCGCGGCCGAGGCAAAGCAATTCAAAAAGCGAAGCGGTGCGGGGTGAAGCGCGCCGACAAGTGCGAAACAATTGGACTGAAGTGGAGAATCAACAATGAGCGGTCAAAACGAGAGCCCGTACTACTTCGTGCCGAATCCGTCTCGGCACCCAGTCACGGCCTCCATCGGTATCTTCGTGATGCTCGGGTCGTTGGGATTGTGGATCAACGATACGCCCTGGGCCCCGTTCACGATGTTCGCGGGCTTGCTGTGGCTGCTCTTCGTGTTGTGGCACTGGTTCGGCGACGCCATCTCCGAATCGGAAACAGGCATGTACGGCAAGCGCGTCGATAAGTCGTATCGCTGGAGCATGAGCTGGTTCATCTTCTCCGAAGTGATGTTCTTCGGCGCGTTTTTCGGTGCGCTGTTCTACGCGCGCGAAATCGCGATGCATCAGTTGGGCAGCCTCGACTACAAGCTCATTTGGCCTGACTTCTCGGCGGTGTGGCCCAACGAGGGCCCGGCCGCGCTCGCGGGGCACTTCAAGGCAATGGTGCCGTGGCCCGTGCCGACGATCAACACGGCGCTGCTGCTGAGCTCGGGCGCGACGCTCACCGTCTCGCACCACGCACTGCGCGACAATCATCGCAACAAGGCCATCGCTTGGCTCGCCGCTACCGTGGTGCTGGGCGTGTGCTTCTTGTTCATGCAGGGTTTCGAATACTTCCACGCGTATCACGAGCTGAACCTCACGTTGGCCTCGGGCGTGTATGGCTCGACGTTCTTCTTGCTGACGGGTTTCCACGGCTTCCACGTGTTTCTCGGCGGCACGATGTTGACGGTCGTGCTCGTTCGATTGATCCGTGGCCACTTCACTGCGGAACACCACTTCGCGTTCGAAGGCGCCGCGTGGTACTGGCACTTCGTCGACGTCGTCTGGCTCGGCCTGTACGTCGTCGTCTACTGGCTGTAATGCAACGCACAGGCCCGGGCCGCGGCGCGTCGCGCGCGCGGTGCGGCGCCTGGCGAGATGAAGTACCCGTGCGCCGCCTTCGAGCCGATCGAGGCGGCGTTTGTTTTTTCGCGCGAGAGGGCTGCGGCAATGTGCCGCAGCGAAACGAAGAGGCCGCAAGCGGCGCGCGGCCCGTTTGAGAACTGCGCTCAGCGTCCGAACGGTACCTGGCTGTATTGAATCCAGCCTAGCCAGTGGGCGAGCCAGAGGAACAGGAACAGCGAAATCGACAGCCCGACGCGCGTGGCGAGCGACCAAACCATCCGCTTGGTCTTGCCGCGGTCGTGCATCATGAAGTACAGAGCCGATACCATACTGGCGATGATGAGGATGAAAGCGACGGCAACGAGAATGTGCATGGAACCAACCGAAATTCGGAATCGACAGAAAGCAACCGATGCAATTATCGCACCGACCCTGCACGCTCACGCGGGCCGTGAGCGTCGCCAGGGTCGAAACGCGCTTATCGATGCGGATGCCGCGCAGCGTCCGGCCATCGTTGCAAGGCGCTGTGCGCGATGAAGATTCGCCTTGTGCCCACGTTGCTGATCCTGCTCGTCATGGCCGTGACGATCCGGCTCGGGTTTTGGCAACGCGACCGCGCGCATCAAAAGGAAGCGCTGCAAGCCAGGATCGAGCGATACGAGCATGCGCCGGTGCAGCGCGTCAGTGCGCAACCGATTTCGCTGCGCTCGATCGAATATCACCGGGTGCAGGCCGTTGGGCGCTTCATGCCGGAGCATGTCGTTTATCTCGACAATCGCCCCTATCGCGACCAACCGGGTTTTTACGTCGTCATGCCGCTCGCATTGGATAACGGCGGTTACGTCCTCGTCAATCGCGGCTGGCTGCCGCGTAATGCGGAGGTGCGCACGGCGATGGCACCGTACCGCACGCCGAAGGGCGACGTCACCATCGAAGGCATCGCGCGCGCCAATGCGTCGCGCGCTTTCGAACTCGGCCACGGGGGCTCGGCCGCGCATCAGCAAATTCGCCAAAACTTGGACGTCGCCGCGTTCTCCAAGGAGACGGGGCTCGCGCTCCAGCCGTTCGTCATCGAGCAAACGAGCGACGACGCCGATATGCTCATCCGCGACTGGCCCGTACCGACGATGGGCGTCGAGACCAATTACGGATACATGCTTCAGTGGTGGGGCATGGCGGCCGCAGCCTTGGGCTTCGGGCTGTACGCCGCTCGTCGCGCCGCCAAGAAAGGAAATTCAGGGAGTCACGCTTGACGATGTCATCCAAACGTAGTGCCGAGCGCGGCGGCAACGATAAACGCCCGCCCGCATCGTCGCAAGCCCAAGCGCAAGCGCAGACGCGCGGCTCGTGGAAGCGCGGCCGGTGGGTCGTACTCGCAATCGGGCTTCTGTGCGCGGCGCCGATCATCGCGTCGTATTTGACCTACTACGTGATCAAGCCGAAGGGCGGGACGACGAACTACGGTACGCTGATCGAACCTCAGCGTCCGATCTCGGCCGCGCTCATCGTCAAAGACGAGACGGGCAAGACCATGCCGTTCGCATCGCTGCGTGGGCGCTGGCTCATGATCAGCGTCGATCGCAGCGCCTGCGACAAAGCATGCGCGACGAAGCTTTACTTCATGCGCCAGGTTCGCGCGACGCAAGGCGGCGAGCGCGAGCGTCTGCTCACGGTTTGGCTACGCACCGATTCCGACGCCGTGCCGGCCGTCATCGAGCAAGCCTATCCCGACACGCTCAAGTTCGTCGCCGATCCGGCCGCGTTGTCGGCGTGGCTGCCGGCCGAAGCGGGTACGACAGACGTCGATCATATTTACCTTGTCGATCCGAACGGCAATTTGATGATGCGGTTTCCAAAGCAGCCTGATCCGACCAAGATCAAGCGCGACGTCACCCGGCTTCTGAAGTGGTCGAGTATCGGTTGACGAGGTTGACGAAGTTGACGAAAGCGCGGCCGACCGCGGCCGGGCTTGGGCCACATGTGGCCGATAGGTGGGAGGATCATCGATGTTTGTGCTGCAACTGGGCGTGACAGGGCTGTGCATCGCGCTGTTACCGCTGAGCTACGTCTGGATCAGGGCGAGCGACGATAAATTTCGCAAGCTCGTTTGGGTCACGACCTTTCTGACGCTCGATCTGATCATGTTCGGCGGCTTTACGCGCCTGACCGATTCCGGCCTCGGCTGCCCCGATTGGCCCGGCTGCTACGGCACGTCCTCCCCGTTCCTCGCGCACGCGCAAATCGCAGCCGCGCATGCGGCGCTGCCGACCGGGCCCGTCAGCATGGTCAAGGCATGGATCGAAATGATTCATCGCTACTTCGCGATGGCGATCGGCGTGCTCATCATCGCGCAGACGGCGAGCGCATGGATCGCGCGCATCAAGCGACGAGCGCTGCATGTCTCGCCCTGGTGGCCCACGTCGCTTCTGCTGCTGATCGTCGTTCAGGGCATATTCGGCGCTTGGACGGTGACGATGAAGCTTCAGCCCATCATCGTGACGACGCACCTGCTGCTCGGGTTGACGCTGCTCGGCTCGCTCGCGTGGTTCGCCGCGCGCCTCACGCCGCTGCCGGCCCACGAGCCTGAAATCGCGCGCTATCGGGCGCTGGCGCTCACAGGCCTCGTCTTGCTCGTCATCCAGCTTGCGCTCGGCGGTTGGGTCAGCACGAATTATGCTGTGCTTGCCTGCACCGACTTCCCGACCTGCAACGGGCAATGGGTACCCCCGATGAATTTCGTTCAAGGCTTTCACTTGTGGCGTGCGCTCGGCATGACGGGCGACGGCGAAGCCATCACGCAAGATGCGCTTGTGGCGATTCACTGGACGCATCGCACGTTCGCGTTCGTCGTGATCGCCTATCTCGCGGCCCTTGCGTTGAAGATGCGTCGCTACGAATCGCTGCGCCGGCCGGCGACGGGCGTGCTGATCGTACTCGCGCTGCAATTCGCCACGGGCTTGTCGAACATCGTCTTGCAGTGGCCGCTGCCGATCGCCGTCGCACACAACGGCGGCGCGGCTATCCTGCTGCTGCTCGTCGTTGTGATAAACTTTCGAACCGCTTCCAGCCGTCTTGGCCGCGCCGCTGTATCGCCGCGCCAGGCCGCACCCGCGTGATCCCCATGGAAAGCACGACACTTGCCCGTCATCCGGGCTCCCGAATCTCCCAATACCTCGCGCTCACCAAGCCGCGTGTCACGCAGCTTGCCGTGTTCTGCGCGGTTATCGGCATGTTCCTCTCGACGCCCGGCATGGTGCCGTGGACAGTGCTGATCGGCGGCACCGTCGGCATCGCGCTAACCGCAGGCGCGGCTTTCGCGATCAACTGCCTCGTCGAGCAAAAGATCGATGCGCGGATGCGCCGCACCGCTTGGCGCCCGTCCGCGCGCGGCGAAATCACCAGCGTGCAGATTCTGCTGTTCTCGGCCGTCCTGGGCGGCATCGGCATGTGGACGCTCTATGCGCTGACGAATGCGCTGACCATGTGGCTGACGGTGGCCACGTTCATCGGCTACGCCGTCATCTATACGCTGTTGCTCAAGCCCGCCACGCCGCAAAACATCGTCATCGGGGGCGCTTCGGGCGCCATGCCACCGGCGCTCGGCTGGGCAGCGGTGACGGGGCATGTGCCCGGCGATGCCTGGATTCTCGTGCTGATCATCTTCGTGTGGACGCCGCCGCACTTCTGGGCGCTCGCGCTCTATCGCCGGAAAGACTACGAAAATGCCGGGCTGCCGATGCTGCCCAACACGCACGGCGAACAATACACGCGCTTGCACATTTTCCTGTACACCGTGATCTTGTTCGCGGTCACGCTGATGCCGTTCATTTCCGGAATGAGCGGGGTGGTGTATCTCGCGTCCGCCGTCGTCTTGGGCGCGGTATTCCTCGGTTATGCGTGGAAAATCTATCGCGAATACTCGGATGCGCTCGCGCGCAAGACGTTCCGATATTCGATCTTCTACCTTTCCTTGCTGTTCGCCGCGCTGCTCGTCGATCATTACGCGCGCGGCCTGATCGGCCTTTGACTGCGCTATGCCCAAGCTTTCGATGATGCGCGCCGCGCGCGCGATTCTCGCGGCGTGCCTGATCGGCGGCACGCTATTCGTGGCCGGCTGCGGCAAGAGCGAGCCGGCTTTCGAGAACCTCGATCTCACCGGCAACAAGCAGTTCGGCACCGATTTCTCGCTGCCCGACACCTCCGGCAAGCTCCATACGATCGCCGATTACAAAGGCAAAGCGGTCGTGTTGTTCTTCGGCTATACGCACTGCCCCGATGTTTGCCCGACAACGATGGCCGAACTTGCGCAGGCGATGCAGCAACTTGGCCCGGATGCCAAGCGGGTGCAGGTGTTATTCGTCACAGTCGATCCCGCTCGCGACACGCCGTCAATCCTTTCGCAATACGTTCACGCGTTCAATCCCTCGTTCGTCGGCCTACGGCCTGACGACGCTCAACTTGCCAAGGTTGCGCGCGATTTTCGCGTCTATTACGCGAAAGTGCCGGGCAAGACGCCCGACAGCTACACGATGAATCACACGGCGGCGAGCTACGTATTCGATCCGTCCGGCCAACTACGCTTGTTCGCGCGAGACGGGCAGGGCGTGCAGCCGTGGGTCCATGATCTGAAGCTGTTGCTCGACTAAATTCCGATTCTCGTTCGAAGTTTCGTTCCGATCCCCCATCGCTTCGGCCCGCGGTTGTTCGCGCGGGCAATTGGTTGGCACTCCTAATCGAATGACGAGCAGCGCGCACGCATTGAGCACATCCGCGCGGGCTGCGCTGCGACGCAGGCGCGCGAACCTGTGGCATATCGATATGAGATCAACGTATTTCCCTTCGGGGGGAGGCTGTGACACCATCGCATCGTCTTCTTATGTTTCCTATAAAGAAAGCGAGTATTTATGCAACGCAGAACGCTTCTCAAGCTCCTCTCGTCGGTCGCCGCAACGGCGGCATTCGCTGTCGGCTCCACCGCCCATGCGGATCAAGTCGTTAAAGTCGGCACCATCGCGGGCCCGGACGAACAGACCTGGAGCGTCGTGCAAAAGGTGGCGAAGCGCGAAGGGCTCGACATCAAGATCGTCACGTTCAACGACTACGTGCAGCCAAACGCGGCGCTCGATGCGGGCGACCTCGATGCGAACGCCTTCCAACATCAGCCGTACCTCGACAGCCAAATCAAACAGCGCGGCTACAAAATCGCGACCGCCGGGCTCACATACATTTCGCCGATCGGCATCTATTCGAAGAAGCTCAAATCGGTAAAGGATCTCCAGCCGGGCGCGAAGATCGCGGTGCCGAACGACCCGTCGAACGAAAATCGCGCGCTGCTGCTCCTGCAAGCGCAGGGCCTCATCAAGCTGCGTGCGGGGGCCGGCGCGAACGGCAACAACGCAACGGCGCTCGACGTGGCTGAGAATCCGAAGAAGCTCAAGCTGCTCGAACTCGACGCGGCGCAATTGCCTCGCTCGCTTGGCGACGTCGACGCGGCCGTGATCAATACGAACTATGCGTTGTCGGCAGGCTTGAGCCCGACGAAGGATGCGATCGCGCGTGAAGATGTCCACAGCCCCTACGCCAATCTGATCGCCGTGCGTACGCAGGATAAGGACAAGCCCTGGGTGAAGAAGCTCGTCGCGGCCTATCACTCCAAAGAAGTGCGCGATTTCATCAATACGCAATTCAAGGGTGCGATGGTGCCGTCGTTCTAAGCGACGGCGTATCGAGCTCGAGCCGAGCTAAGCGCACCTCACAATCTGCGCTCCCATGTTTGCGCGACGAGGTTGCGCCCAAAGCGCCGCTCGGGCTCCGTTGCCACGCAATGGAATCCCGCCCGCTCGAACACGCGACGGCCGTCGCCTGCCACGCCGCACGCTGTCAGCGTCAGGGTCTCGTAGCCGGAGCGCCGCGCGAAGCCGATGCTTTGCTCGACGAGCAGTGTCCCGACGCCGCGCCCGCGCGACTCGGGCTCCACGTACAGCAGCCGCATACGTGCCGCGCGCGCCGACAGCGCCGCGACGAACGCCGCGCCGACGATGCTGTCCTCTTGTTCGGCTATCCAGCACACCGCGCGCTCGCGCTCACGCAGGCGCGAAACCTCCGCCATCTCTTGCGTTGCGTACGCTTCGAAGCCCATATCCGCACCGTATTCGGCGGCAAATAGCCGCGCTTGGCGATGCACGAGCCAACCGAAATCGCCGGGCTTCGGCGCGCGCAGCGAAGCAGACGCGCGAGGCCGCACTCGGTCGAGCAGCCGTTCGATGATGCGCATGGCCGCGATCAATTCCTCCTGCCCCGCTGTGGAAAATCCCTTCAACAGGCCGCACACTTCTTCGATGGCCGCCACTTCGAGCGGCGCATAGGCCGCGTGTCCCGCCGGCGTCAACTCCAAGAGCGATTGGCGCGCATCGGTTTCCGATTGGCGCCGCGTGATCAACTGCCTGCGCTCGAAGCTTGTCAGCAAGCGGCTCAAATAGCCGCTGTCGAGGCCCAGAGAGCGCGCCAGCTCCGTCGCCGTGGAAACGGTACCGAGTGCCAGCTCGCGCAGCACCCGCACTTCGGTTAAAGAGAACGGACTTTTCTGCAGGAACTCATGCAGCACGCCGATGTGCTGCGTATAAAAGCGATTGAAGCGTCGCACCGCTTCCGCGCGGTGCCGCAAGGTGGTGTCTATCAATGCGGCGTCACCGTATCGTCTGAGGTAACCAGAACTATATGGGATCGACGGCGGCAAACAAGTTTGCCCAGCAAATCGGCTGGGGCTGAGCCGGTACCCTCGCCCGCCGTGACGGCTCACAACGCGACGCATTTGCCTCGTCGCCCGGGCCATATTGGTATGTGCTCGGGGTAAATCCCGATGTTCTCAAGCGCAGTTGAATCGCCGCTGTTTTTCCCTCTGTGCGTTGCCCGGTAAGCCTCAGGAAGACATCTGCGGCCGCCTCCGGGGAGGGTTGACTGGTACTAATCTGGTTATATAATGGGCTCCAATTCCATCGCCCTCCACGAGACACTCCTGCGCTCGACGCGCGCCGGTGCCTCGCCCACGCAACGACGGCGCGCATCGCTCCGCGCGCTCAAGCTTTACTGAGATAGCAATCCCATGCTGAACGGAAACATCCTTACGCCGGACGGTTGGATTCTCGGCGTGCTGCATTGCGAGAACGGACGCATTGCGTCGCTCGAAGGCTCGCCCGTCGATCCGTCGACGAACGACGAGCCCTACGTGCTGCCCGGCTTCATCGATTTGCATGTTCACGGCGGCGGCGGAGCCGACGTCATGGAAGCGGACGCGGCGATCGAAACGATTACGCGCACGCATGCACGCCACGGTACGACGAGCCTGCTTGCCACGACGATGACGGCGCCGCGCGACGAATTGCTCGCCGTCGTCTCGGGCCTTGGCGAAGTCACGCGCACGCGCACGCCCGGTGGCGCCCGCGTGCTCGGCGTCCACCTCGAAGGGCCCTATATCAACCCGGGCAAGCTCGGCGCGCAGCCCGATGCGGCTGTATCGGCCGTCCTTGACGAGGTGCTGAAGTACCTGTCGGTCGCGCCGATCCGCGTCGTGACGCTGGCCCCCGAAATCGCGGGCCACATGGAAATCATCTCCGAGATGGTCGCGCGAGGCGTGCGCGTTCAGCTCGGCCATTCGCTTGCCACCTACGACGACGCCGTGGCAGCGCTCAAACACGGCGCATGCGGCTTCACGCATTTGTTCAACGCGATGTCGCCGATGCATCACCGCAATCCTGGCCTCGTCGGCGCGGCGTTCGCCCATGCCGAGTTCGCCGAGATCATTCCCGATCTGCTGCACGTGCACCCCGGTGCGATTCGGGCGGCGCTGCGCGCGATTCCCAGGCTGTACGTCGTGACGGACAGCACATCGGCGACGGGTATGCCGGACGGCGAGTACCGCCTCGGCAGCCAGCACGTGACGAAGTGCCTCGGCGGCGTGCGCTTGGCCGACGGCACGCTCGCCGGCAGCACGCTCACGATGGACGAAGCGCTGCGCAATCTGGTGTCGCTCGGTCTGCCGCTCGCGGATGTTTCGAACCGCATGTCGCGCTATGCCGCCGACTACCTCGGTATCGAAGACCGCGGCCGTCTTGCACGCGGTGCATGGGCCGATGCCGTCGTTGTCGAACGCGACCTCACACTGGCCGCGACCTATGTCGAAGGGGAACAGATTGTCGAATATGCTTAAAGAGGCGCTCGCCGCGAGTGCTGTCGTCGATGCGCAGTGCGCCGACACGACGCGCGTCGAACAATTGGCGGCGCAGCTCGCGAGCGCCCCGCGCCACGTCGCGCTGACGATCGCGCGCGGCAGTTCGGATCATGCCGCGAGCTACTTCGCTAGTCTGGCCATGAGCCGCATCGGCTTGCCCGTCGCTTCCTTGCCGATGTCGATCGCGACATTGCAAGCGGCGCCGCTGCAAGTGGCCGGCGAGTTCGCGATCGCTTTTTCGCAGTCGGGCCGCAGCCCTGATCTCGTCGACACGATGAAGGCGCTGCGCGAAGCCGGCGCGCTGACCGTGAGCGCGGTGAACGCGCCCGAATCGCCGCTGGCCGATGCCTGCGAATGGCAACTGCCGCTCTTGGCCGGCCCCGAGCGTTCGGTCGCCGCGACGAAGAGCTACATTGCGATGCTGTCGATGTCGGCTCAACTCGTGGCGTTCTGGCAGCGCGACCCGATGCTGCTCGATGGGCTGCGCGCGCTATCGGACACGCTGCGCGACGCGGCCGCGCTCGATTGGTCGCTGGCGGTGGACACGCTGCGCGGCGTCGAACGCATGATCGTGATCGGCCGCGGCCTCGGGCTCGCCATCGCGCAGGAGGCCGCGCTCAAGCTGAAAGAGACATCGGGCATTCAGGCGGAAGCGTTCTCGAGCGCCGAAGTGCGCCACGGCCCCATGGAGTTGATCGACCAAGATTACCCGCTGCTCGTGTTCGCCCCGCGCGGTGCCGAGCAAGCCGGTTTGA
Organism: Trinickia sp.; assembly: GCA_051961035.1. GTDB lineage: Bacteria > Pseudomonadota > Gammaproteobacteria > Burkholderiales > Burkholderiaceae > Trinickia. Next base: position 18,884 of record JBQCDS010000427.1, read on the forward strand.
TTCGGCTCGCCGCCGACATGCGGGCGCGTGGCGCCCGCGTGCTGCTTGCGGCGCCGGCGGATATCGCCGAGGCGCAATTGACGCTCGCGCCGAGCCGCCATGTCGCGCTCGACCCGATCGCGGCGATCCAGACTTTCTATGTGATGGCGGCCGAACTCGCAGCCGCGCGCGGCCGTGACCCGGACGCGCCGCGCCATTTGAACAAAATCACCGAAACCCACTGAGCGAGAGATGCAGATGGAACGTGCCGAGGAGTCCCGACTCATGAATCAGTCCCTGGACAAAGTAATCTTGCTCGCGCCGCTGACGGGGCCCGTCGTGCCCCTTGCCGATGTGCCCGATCCCGTATTTGCGGGTGGGATGTTCGGAGACGGCATCGCCATCGATCCGCTCGAAGGGCGCCTCGTTGCGCCGTGCGACGGCGTCGTCACGCATCTCGCGCGCACCGGTCATGCCGTTACGCTGCAAACGCCGCAGGGCGCCGAAATCTTGCTGCACGTCGGCATCGACACCGTGGAGCTTGGGGGAGAGGGCTTTGCGCCGAAGGTGGCGCAAGGCGATCGCGTTCGTGCGGGCGACCTGCTCATCGAATTCGATCAAGACGCCGTTGGCTTGAAAGCGCCGAGCCTCGTTTCCGTCATCGCGATCGCGAACTCCGATGCGTTCGATGTGATCGAGCGCGGTTCGGGCCGTGTGACGGCCGGTGCGAGCCCGTTGCTGGCCCTGCGCGCCAAAGGCGGCGCGGCGAAGCCGGCAAGCGGCGCGCCGAGCGAGGTCGAAGTGCGGGCGAGCCGCACGATCAAGCTCGCGCAGGCCGGCGGCCTTCACGCGCGCCCGGCGGCGCGCGCGAGAGAATCCGTGCGCGGGTTGCTCGCGCGCGTGGAGGTGCATCACGACGGCCGGCAAGCGAACGTCGAGAGCGTGGTCGGCTTGCTCGGGCTTGGCGCGGGCGAGGGCGCGACCATCGAGATCGTCGGCACCGGCCGCGATGCCGCGCAGGCCGTCGACGCGGTGGCGCGCGAACTGCTGCGCGAGGTGCACGGCGAATTGGAGGAGACGCCCGCACGCATGAAATCACCCGCGCCAGGGCCCGCGGTACGTCCAGCGGGAGCGCCTCTCGATCCGAATACGCTCGCGGGCGTATGCGCGGCCCCGGGCATCGCGGTGGGCAAGCTGGTGCGCTGGGACGACGCCGACCTCGTTCCGCCCGAAGCGGCGACCGGCACGCCGGCGGCGGAGAGCCGCGCGCTCGATCGCGCGCTCGCCGCAGTCGATGCGTAACTGAACACGACCGTGCGCGACGCTTCGCAACGCGGCGCGGTAGGCGAAGCGGGAATCTTCGCGGTGCACCGCGTGCTGCTCGAAGATCCGACGCTCGTCGACGCGGCGCGCGACCTCATCAGTCTTGGCAAGAGCGCGGGCTTCGGCTGGCGGGAGGCGATCCGTGCGCAAATCGCCGTCTTGACCAACGTCGAAGATATGCTGCTGGCGGAGCGGGCAGCCGATCTGCGCGACATCGAAAAGCGCGTGCTGCGGGCGTTGGGCCATACGAACCAGGCGGCGCGCGCGTTGCCGGAGGAAGCGGTGCTGGCTGCGAACGAATTCACGCCGTCCGATCTGTCCTCGCTGGATCGCGCGCGCGTGACGGCGCTCGTCATGGCCGCCGGCGGCGCGACTTCGCATGCCGCGATCATCGCGCGCCAGCTCGGGATTCCCGCGCTCGTGGCGGTCGGCGACGCGCTGCACGCGATACCCGAGGGCACGCAAGTGGTGGTCGACGCCAGTGCCGGCCGGCTCGAATACGCGCCCACCGGTCTCGACGTCGAACGCGCCCGCCTCGAGCGGCAGCGTCTAGCCGGTGTTCGCGAGGCGAACCGACGTACGTCGCAGCAAGCGGCGGCGACGCGCGACGGCCGTTCGATCGAAGTCGCCGCGAACATCGCCACCCTCGACGACGCGCGCACCGCGGTCGAGAACGGCGCCGACAGCGTGGGCTTGCTGCGTACCGAGTTGCTGTTCATTCATCGCGAATCCGCGCCCACGATCGAGGAGCATCGGCAGAGCTACCAGGCGATCGTCGATGCACTCGGTGGCCGTACGGCGATCATCCGCACGCTCGACGTCGGCGCCGACAAGGAAGTGCCCTATCTGACGCTGCCGCCGGAGGCGAATCCCGCGCTCGGTTTGCGCGGCATTCGGCTCGCCCAGTTGCGCCCCGATCTGCTCGACGATCAATTGCGCGGGCTAGTGGCCGCGCAGCCGTACGGCAGCGTTCGCATCCTGCTGCCGATGGTCACCGATGCCGGCGAGCTCGTGCGCATGCGCAAACGCATCGACGATCTGGCGCGCAGCCTGGGCCGCACGGATCCGGTCGAAGTGGGCGTGATGATCGAAGTGCCGTCGGCGGCGCTGCTCGCCGATCAACTGGCGCGCCATGCCGATTTCCTATCGATCGGAACGAACGATCTGACGCAGTACACGCTTGCGATGGATCGATGCCAAGCCGATCTCGCGGCGCAGGCCGACGGTCTGCACCCGGGCGTGTTGCGCCTGATCGATCAGACAACTCGAGGCGCCGCCAAGCATGGCAAGTGGGTGGGCGTATGCGGGGCGCTGGCGGGCGACCCGGTGGCCGTGCCGCTGCTCGTGGGCCTGGGGGTGACGGAGCTATCGGTCGATCCCGTCGCCGTGCCCGGCATCAAGGCGCGCGTTCGCAACCTCGATTATCAACTGTGCCGGCAGCGTGCAAGCGATTTGCTCGCGCTCGATTCGGCACAGGCAGTAAGAGCAGCAAGCCGCGAAATCTGGCCTGTGGAGTAGTTGGGAAATCCTAATAATTAGGACACCTAACTAATTCTGTGACCAAAATCGCACTTAGACGATAGTTGATGGTTGACGGTTGATAGACGACACACAGTAACAACGACGAGACAGACCAACTGGAGGATTCAATGGATGCGAACCCATTTCTAAAGGTACAGCGCCTGGGAAGGGCGCTGATGCTGCCCATTGCGGTGTTGCCCGTTGCGGGCATATTGCTGAGGCTCGGTCAGGCCGATGTTTTGAATATCAAGCTGATTGCAGACGCGGGCGGAACGATCTTCGATAATTTGCCGCTGCTATTCGCGATCGGCGTTGCGGTGGGTTTCGCAAAAGAAAACAACGGTGTGGCGGGGCTTGCCGGGGCGATCGGTTATCTCGTCGAAATCGCCGTGATGAAGGATATCAACGACAAGCTCAACATGGGGGTGCTCGCGGGCATCATCGCGGGCATTGTCGCGGGCCTGCTCTATAACCGATACAAGGACATCAAGCTACCCGACTACCTCGCCTTCTTCGGCGGCAAACGCTTCGTTCCGATCGTCACGGGGCTGGCGTGCGTGGTGCTCGGGGTGGTGTTCGGGTACGTCTGGCAGCCCGTGCAAGCGGCGATCGATGCCACCGGCCACTGGCTGACGACGGCCGGCGCGATCGGCGTGTTCGTCTACGGTACGCTGAACCGGCTGCTGCTGGTTACCGGCTTGCACCACATCATCAATTCGCTCGCTTGGTTCGTCTTTGGCACGTTCACGCCGCCTGGCGGCGGCGCGGCCGTGACGGGCGATCTGCACCGCTTCTTCGCGGGCG
>JBQCDS010000428.1:0-14569 GCA_051961035.1 Trinickia sp.
GGCAACCCAGGTGTTGATGTCGGGTCCTGCGCTCTTAGTTCATCCAAGCTATGAAAACCTTTTAAGCCTCGATCGCCATCTGCGATTGAAAGCGATAGCCGCCGAGCCTTTGAGCGTTGTTGTCGTAGATGGAGAAGTTGACGGTGAATTTCACCGTACCCGAGCGCAGCGTTGTCATCTCGTGGTAATAATCGGTTTCCGCAGCGGGCATATACTGAGTAAAGGGCGTTGCCGTCGAATCGAGGTCGGTGGCACTGACGCAGCGGCAAACTGAAGTGGCCGGTGTAATCCGCGTTTCAGCGGGATCGACGGCTATTTGGTCGATGAAGCATTGATAATCGCTTCTCCATCCCAAGGGCACCGAGCGAAAACGCGCGACATCGCCCACGTGGATGATGAGTTTTATATCGTCGCCGCCTTCTTCTTCCTGGTGATCTTGCGCTTGCTGGGCGGACACATCGTTTTCGTCCGTGGTCTGGGCGATATCCGAGAACGGCGCTACTGTGAACACATAGCCAAGACCTTGGTTTTTCAGCGACACGTAATCATCGTTTTTCCCGTGATCGGTCAGAATTGAAGCGGGATTGACGACGACCAATGCATCGGTGACTTTCGACATTGTTGTCTCCTCGCAGATATAGAGCTTGCTCACGATCCGGCAGCGCTAGTTTCGCCGAAATCGCCATCTTGGAGGCGGTCGCCATTTACGTCGCATCGGGGGACGATGCGCAAATCTCAGATGTTGATGATTTATGCCGCCATTCCAGTTATCACAGTGTGAACGTGTGAGGAAGGTGTGGAAAAGCGAGGGGGAAAGAAAGGCGGGCGGGATAGGGGCGTACAGCGCGAACCGAAGCGGAAACGGAAGCCCCCGCCGCCGGCGATAATCGATCTAATCTTTCAAAAACAATTCATGCATCGGCGCGAAATGCGCATAGAGCGGCAAAATCGCGCCGCCCATTGCGCGCGCATCGGCCCCGATCGTCCCTTCGATGAGTTGCGGCCTGACCATGCCTTCCCACTCGATGCGATCGAGCGCAGCTTGCGTGCGTCGAATGAGTTCGCGTACCAGTTGCCGGTCGATTTCGCCGTCGATCACGACGGCTTCCAGATCCAAGAGTGTAGTCGAGCCTGCAATCGTCATGGCGATGGCGGGACACGCTTCGTCTAGCCAACGCTCCGTGACGGCCCACACTTCGGGGCTCAGCGCACGGTGATCATGAGCGGCCGCCGCCGGCATGCCGGCGGTAACGAAGCGTTGCTCGAGCACGAAGCCGGACGCCGTGTGCAGCAATTGCCGCGGCGCGTGCCCATTGCCGATCGCCAGCGGCATCGAGCCCACGGCGCCCGCATTGCCGTGGGGGCCGCCATGCAAACGCCCATCGATGACCAACCCACCGCCGATGAACGTCCCGACGAACAAGTAGAGAAACGAGCGTATCCCGCGCCCTTGGCCCATGACGAGCTCGGCCGCGCATGCCGCCGTGGTGTCCTTGGCGAATTCGACGGGCAGCCCGGTCATCGTGGCGATGCGCGTGCGAATGTCGATGGCGTTCCACGATTCCAGCGCGGCGGGCGGCGCACCTAAAAAGTCGCGCCAGCCGCCAAGCCAAAGCGGCGCGGCGACACCGACACCGACTACCTTATCGGCATGCGCGCCCAACGATTCGGTCACTCGAGCGACCTTGCTGTCCAGCGCGGGAAACAGGATGTCGGGATCGGGGTAAGCGTATTCGAGGACATCGCGCGTGCACACGTGTCCGGTGAAGTCCATGGCTAGCACGTCCAGACTCCGGCGTCCTACCTTGATGCCGATCGTGTACGCCCCTTCCGGCCGCAGCGCGATGGGCACCGAAGGCTGGCCGATGCGTCCGCGCACGCGCGCTTGCTTGGCCAAGAGACCATCGTCGATCAGCCGATCGACGATCATCGACACGCTTTGCATGCTCAGCCGCGTGAGCCGTGCAACATCCGCTTTCGGCAGCGGCCCGTGCAAACGGATCGCTTGCAGCACGATCCGCTCGTTGAATTGCCGCATGCCGACTTGATTCGAGCCTACCGTTCTCGTCGCATGCGGATGCGTTCGCGCGTTCATTTCGATCGATCCTCGCGCGCCTGCATCCGCTCGTCACGGAGCGAGAGAACGATCACGCAGCCTGAGCAAATCATGCGATGGCTCGGACGTCGGCCTGCTTGGCACCGGTCATGATCGCCACGGCGTCGGACATATGAATGTCCTTCGTATTGACGACCGCGGCGCGCCGCCCGAGCCGTTGAATATGAATACGATCGGCGATCTCGAACACGTGCGGCATGTTGTGGCTGATGAGGATGACGGGCAAACCACGGTCGCGCACGCGCCGGATCAATTCCAGCACCATGTTGCCTTCCTTCACGCCGAGCGCGGCCGTGGGCTCGTCAAGAATGACGACGTGCCGCGCGAATGCCGCGCTGCGTGCAACGGCAACGCCTTGGCGTTGGCCGCCCGACAGCGTTTCCACCGCTTGGCGCATCGAGCGAATGCCGATCTGCAAGTCCTTCATGTGCGAGGTGGCTTCCTCGAGCATGCGGCGCTTGTCGATCATCTTGAGCAGCGAGCCGCGCCAGCCGGGCAAGCGCCGTTCGCGGCCGAGAAACAGATTTTCGGCGATCGTCATCGCGGGCGCAACGGCCAATTCCTGATAGACGGTTTCGATGCCTTTTTCCCGCGCGTCGAGCGGGCTGCGAAACTTCACCGGTGCACCGTCGAGCAGGATCTCGCCTTCGTCGGGCACCGTTGCGCCCGAGAGTGCCTTGATCAGCGACGATTTGCCGGCGCCGTTGTCGCCGATGACGGCGAGAATCTCGCCGGGCATGACTTCGAAATCACAGCCGTCGAGCGCGGTCACGTGTCCATAGCGCTTCACGAGGCCGCGCGCTTGGAGCACGGGCTGTGTTGAGCGAGAGCTTGAAGTCGACATGGCGTTTCCTTGGCGAATGCGAATACGTGTACGAGTACGAGTTCGAGAGAATCGGCGAAGAGCGTTGCCTTGAGGCTCAGCCGCGTCGATGCGAGAGCTTATCGGCCGCCACCGCGAGGATCACGAGAATGCCGGTGATCAACACTTGGTAGACGGACGAGACGCCGATCAACGTCAGGCCGTTGCGGAAGACGCCGACGATCAATGCGCCGAGCAGCGTGCCGACAACCGATCCTCTTCCTCCGAACAGGCTCGTGCCGCCGAGCACCACGGCCGTGATGCTGTCGAGATTGTCGGTCTGGCCCGCTTGCGGATCGCCCACTCCCGTGCGCGAGACGAGCAGCAGAGCCGCGATGCCGTAGATCGCCCCCGACAGGGAGTAGACCGTCAGCAAGATCTTCTGCGACGACAAGCCCATGAGTCGCGCCGCCTCGGGGTTGTTGCCGAGCGCGTACAGATGCCGGCCGGGGACGGTATTTAGTAGTACGAACCAAGACACGAAGTACAAGAACAGCGCGAGCAAGGTGCCGTAAGTGATTTCCGCGGGCCCGATCCGAAACGTGTTGCCAAGGAACATGATCGCATTGGGCAGATTCGATACCGTCTCGGCATTCGAATAGAGCTGCGTCAGTGCGAACGCAATGTTCAGCGTACCCAGCGTGACGATGAACGAGGGCAGCTTGACACGCGTCACGAGCACACCGTTCAGGAGTCCGAACAATGCACTGGCAGCGATGCCGCATAGAATCGAGAGGATCGGCGGCACGCCCAACACGACGGCGAACTTCGTCATGATGATCGAGCCGAACGCCATGACCATGCCGCACGATAGGTCGATGCCGGCGGTCAGGACGATCAGCGTCTGCCCGATCGCGATGACGGCGACGACGATCGTCTGCTGAAGGATCAGCGAGAAATTCTGGAACGTCAGGAAGCGATGGTTCTGCGAGACGAAGAAGGCGCAGGCGGCGATGAGGGCGATCAGCGGGCCGGCCTCCGAGATACTCGGCATGCGAAGGCCGCGCGACTGAGGGACGGGGGCGGGCGCTAGCGGCCCGGCGGATTGAGTCGTCATGATGCGTCTTCTCCTACGATCGAAATGGCTGACGGTGCTGGCGCGGCAATGTGGCGAACTGCGTTGCCGCGCCGAGCGCCGTTACTTACCCCAGCAGTTCTGCAGGCCGTACGCCGTGTCTTTGCTGTCGACGCCAGGCATCGGCTTATCGGTGATCAGCGTGACACCCGTGTCTTTGTAGCCGCTCACTTTCTTGCCCGACTTCGCGTAATCGACGCCCGCCTCGACACCGAGCGCGGCCATCTTGAGCGGGTATTGCTGCGCCGTTGCCGCGATCTCGCCGGCCTTGACGTTGCGCACGCCTTCGCAGCCGCCGTCGATCGAGACGATCAACACGTTCTTTTCCTTGCCCGCGGTTTGAAGCGCACGATAGGCACCCGCCGCCGCCGGCTCGTTGATCGTATAGACGACATTGATGCCAGGCGCCTTCTGCAAGCAGTTCTCCATGGCGGTTTGGCCCTTCGACTGATCGCCGCGCGTGTCCTGGCTGCACACGATGGCCGGATCCCCGGCCTTGATGCCGAATCCTTTCAGGAAGCCGTCATGGCGCAAGATGCCGACGGAGATGCCCGGCGCGAGGTCGAGCGTGGCGATCTTGGCGGGCTTGTCGCCGAGCGCCTTTCTGGCGTATTCGCCGATCAGCACGCCGGCCTTGAAGTTATTCGTTGCAAACAACGCGTCGGTGGCGCTTTGCGGATCGGTCGGCGTATCGAGTGCGATCACCATGACGCCGGCTTTGCGCGCTTTCTCGATCGACGGCACGATTGCCTTCGTATCGCTCGGCGTGATCAATATCGCCTTGGCGCCCGCCGTCGTCATGTTTTCGAGGGCCGTCACCTGCGATGAATTGTCCCCGTCGAACCGGCCGGCAGCGGTTAGCAGTTTGGCGCCGTCTTTTTGCGCGGCGGCTTCGGCGCCTTGCTTCATCTTCACGAAAAACGGGTTGGTGTCCGTCTTCGTGATGAGACCCACGATGGGCTGATCGGCAAACGCTGTGCCGGCGCACAGGGCGCAGGCCGCGGCTGCGCCGAGCATCAAGTGCTTGGCAGCGGCCTGATAGGGACGGTGTTTCATCGAACGCTCCTCCTCCGGGTGATGGACAACGAATTGGCAGCGCGTGGCTCCGGCTGCTCGATTAAATCAACTGCATGGATTTAGTACAGCAGGGGCGTCGAAGGGAGTCAAGCAGACACAGTTATTGCGTTGCAGCAAAGAGAATTCGCTGATACAGCGGAGAAACGATTTCCGCTATGCGAATGGACGTGATATTGCGGTGCAGCATCGACACGTGAACACTCAGGGAATATCCCGAGTCGATTGCATCCGCACGAAGTGTTTAATTCGTCGTTTCAAGGGCGCGTTTCACCGGCCGTCGAAGTGGCGATCCCAAGGAGGGTCGTCGCCAAATGTGTCGGCGAGGCAATCGACGAAGCGGCGAACGCGTAGCGGAATGTGCCGAGTGCTGGGGTAGACCGCTTGCAGTGCGAGGTCCGCTGCGCGGTACTGAGGCAAGACGGCGACGAGTTCTCCGCGCCTCAGTGAATCGCCGAAAGCGAACGACGGCCCGTAAGCAATGCCGCTTCCGGCCACCGCGGCGGCCACGAGCATCTGCATGTTGTTCGAGACGAGGCGGCATGGGCCGTCTATCGTATGAGCGCGCCCTTTGGTGTCGAAAAGCGTCCAATCGCCAGGAGACACGGCGTCGCTGAACGCCAGGCGATCGGCTTTCTGAAGGGCGGCAGGATTGCGCGGCGTACCGTTGCGCTGCAAAAACGCCGGCGAGGCGCACAGCATCATTCGGCACGGGGCGATGCGGCGCGTCACGAGCGTGGGATCGGCCAACTTGCCGATGCGCAACGCTATGTCGACGCCGGTTTCGAGCAAGTCGACGTAACGATCGCCGAGCACGACTTCGACATTGACTTGCGGATGCTCGCTGAGGAAACGGGCGACGACGCCGCCCAAATGAAGGGCACCGAACGTCACGGGTGCGGCCACGCGCAGCACGCCTCGCACGGCCTCGTGAGCGGCGCTGGCTTCGCGGTTCGCTTCCTCGAACGCTTCGAGGATCTGCTTGCATCGCAGGTAATAGCTGTGGCCGATGTCGGTGAGCGTCAAGCGCCGGGTGGTTCGCTGGAGCAAGCGCGCGCCCACCTGTGCTTCGAGTGCTGCCACGTATTTGCCCGCCATCGCGGCGGACATGCCGAAGCGGCGCGCCGCTCGTGCCAGGCTGCCTTCGTCGACGGCCGCCACGAACAGCCCCATACCGGTCAAGCGATCCATTCGATTCCCCGTGATTCGATCGTCGCGCTATCGAATGACGACGCGAGGCGGGCCATTATCAACCGGCGGATGCGCGCGTGCACGCCGCCGCGTGACGATTTGCGATTCGTCGAGCGGCGGGTAGGGAAAGAGGCGCGAGGGGGAAGGCGCGGGCGCGGGACTCAGGCCGCGGCGGGGGCTTGCGCGCGTTGCGCGGCTTCGGCCTGGTGCTTGGCGGCGCTCGAGCGTTTGGTTTTGCCCGCGCGCGACGGCGGCTGACAGGCGCCGCAAACGACGTTGTGTTGGAGATCGTGCTTATGCGCGACGAATCTACCGCCGCAGCGGCAGCACGGCGTGAGTTGCAACATGTCGGCGTCGAAGAAACGCACGAGGGTCCAGGCGCGCGTCAGATCGAGCACGGGTTCCGCATCGGCGTGTTTGCAATGCTCGAGGTAGAGCCGATAGCCCTTCGTCAGCGCGTCCAGATGCGAGCAGCCGGCCTCGTGCTTCAGAAAGACATAGGTGTTGTAGAAAAGCGAAGCGTGAATGTTCGCCAGCCACGTCATGTACCAGTCAGCCGAGAAAGGCAGCATGCCCTTCGGCGGCGATGCACCTTTGATTTCGCGGTACAGGCGGATCATGCGATCGCGCGAAAGCGTCAGCTCGCTTTCCAGCACCTGCATACGCGCGCCCAGTTCGATGAGGGCGATGGCGCGAAATACTTCCTGGGCGTCTTCCGTGAGGCTCTTCTTCTGGAACATGGCGCAACCTCCTCGGTCTACGCGAACTGCTCGGCCGGTTGGCTTGCGAGCAAGATCGCGGTATGCGTGGCAGCCACTTCGGCGTTCTTCGCTGTCTGCGTCAGCGCCGAGAGCATCGCGTGATCGTTGAAGCGGAAGAAGCATAAGAGCTGATCGGAGGAAGCCAGCTTCACGCTTTGCGCGAGCGTTAGCCCGGCCAGCAGATCGGCCAACTCCGACGACAAGCCCAGACGGAACATCCCGATGGCCTTGTCCTCGCGCAGCATGCGCTGGGCGAGCATGATGTATGAAAGATTAATTTCGCGGATAGATTCCAGCGTCTCGCTGCTGCGGTCCATTTTTCAATTTCCGAAGCCCCGTTGACCCGGTCCGGTATTTTATACCGTGTAATTTTGTCGCTCGCGGAGCACGACATCGTTTGCGCTCCGGTGCGCCCTTTGATACAGGTCGTTACAACTTGTAACACCTCGGGTGCATTCTAAGAACCACATTTACCGAAATCAATCCCTTCCCAATAAAATATGAGAAAAAAACACAGTTAGGGTTTTCGATGCGTAATTTCGACCGACGGAAAATGGGGGTTTTCACGTAGGAAATGAGGTAAAGGTTGCTTTATCTTGTTCGTGGGCGGTCTAAACGAACGCTCGAGGCTCGTTGCCGAGCGTCGGATGCGTCACAGCGGTAAAAATTTCGCCTTCAATTGTGTGACCTCGTTGCCGCGCTTTACGCGTACAGGCGCAGCCATTGCTTGGCGAGGGGCCACAGCACGGCTCCCCAGGTCAATGCGCTGATGACTAGGGCGACCAGGACGGCCGCGCTGCCGCAATCTTTCGCGCGACGCGATAGCTCATGTCGATCGAGCGAGATGCGATCGACCACGGCCTCGATCGCCGAGTTGAGAAGTTCGACCAGTAAGACCAGCAACACGGAACCGATCATGATGACGCGTTCGACGACAGTAACCGGCAACAGCAGCGCGCACGGCACGAGCACGACGGCCAATGCTGTCTCTTGGCGGAATGCGCTTTCCGAACGGAAAGTGATGCAGAGTCCGTGGTACGAGTGCTTGAGCGCGAATAGCGCGCGTAGTGGGCCCGTTCGCTTCGCTGCTTGGGTGAGCAGATCTTCCTGGTTGGACGACGAATTATTGCGGCGGCGCATCAAAGTTACCTGTTGGCTGGTGCGGTTGCGGAAACCGGCGTGGCTGAAAAATGCGCCAAGTTTGTCATATTTATCTGGTATCCTTGCGCGTCCGCGCGCAGTCAGACAAAAGGGGCCGCCAAATGCGGGAAGGGCAGCCTCCTGTGGGTCCCTTCTTTGCTGTGGCCAAGCGCCTCGTCTCGGGGAATGAGAAGGACTATTGCCCGCCCGCCCGGGAGATCCAAAACATTTGTTACACCGCATTGTTCCCACGATACGTTGTAATAAACTAGGCCGAAACCAAAAACATCCGGCCCTAAAAAAATCGAGAAAGGGCCGTTGAGTGGCGGCGCGACAAGGCCGCGCTTCGGAAAGGCACGAGCCGCTCGTGCGGGGAACCATCGTTCGGCAGTTAGCGGACCGTTAATGAAACTAGCACTATCGATTTACGTTTGCTCGGCAGCATTAGCCGGCTGGCTGTTCAGCCCTTCGTCGCTGGCGGTCCCGGAGTTTGCAGCCACATCGCGGGTTGCCTCGGCAATTTCCGCGGCGAGCGCGGCGGCGCCCGCTTCGTCCACTGCGTACACGTTTGCGGCGCTCGGCGCTTATCAACCTTTGCATTTGCGAGGTCCCGACGATACGCGCACGGTTAATGTCGGCGTGAGGCTTGATCGGGTCGTGACAGCGGCGACGCTCCGGTTGCGATACACCTATTCACCGGCACTCGTCTTTCCGCTCTCGCATCTCAAGGTATCGATCAACGGCGAGGCCGTCGCGACGGTACCGTTCGACAGCGAGCACGCCGGGCAGATGATCACGCGCGACATCGCGCTCGATCCGCGGTTTTTGACCGATTACAACCAGCTCAATGTGCAATTGATCGCGCACTATACGCTCGATCATTGCGAGGACCCCGAGAATTCGGCGCTGTGGGCCGACATCAGCCCGACGAGCGAAGTCTTAGTCGACACGGTGCCGCTGAAACTGCCCGACGACTTGAGCTTGCTGCCTGCCCCGTTCTTCGATCGCCGCGATCCACAGCAACTGAAACTACCGTTCGTGCTGCCGGCCTCGCCTGACGACTCTACGCTGGAAAGCGCCGGCATCTTGGCTTCGTGGTTCGGCGAGCTCGCGGATTATCGACAAGCACGATTCTCGGTATCGACGGCGTTGCCGGCCGACGCCCATGCTGTTGTCGTCGGCACGCGCGAGCAGTTGCCGGCGGAGCTCAAGGTGCACGCCGTCGACGGTCCCACGCTCATGATCGCCGACAACCCGGCCGCGCCCGGCAAGAAGCTGCTGATCGTCACGGGCCGCAACGACTCCGAGGTCAAACAAGCCGCGGATGCACTCGTGCTTGGCAAGGCGGCGCTGTCGGGCTCGGAAGCGACGATCGAGCACGTGGACATCGGGCCCCAGCGCAAGCCGTACGATGCACCGCGTTGGCTACCGATTGGGCGCCCGATCCCCTTCAAACAACTGGTTGACGATCCCAAGCAACTGCAAGTCTCGGGCAGCCGCCCCGACGCGATTCGGCTCAACCTGCGTGTGCCGGCAGATCTCTATTCGTGGAGCGGGCAGGGGGTGCCGATCGATCTGAAATATCGCTACACAGCGCCGACGGTGCAGAACAATTCGGCTCTCTCCATCTCGATCAACGACTTGCTTGTCAAGTCGCTCCGTCTCCCGCCGGCCAAGGCAGAGGACGGCTCCGGCAGGCTGCAATTGCCCATCCTTGGTGGCGCGGACACGCGTTCGGCCGATCTGCTCGCCATTCCGGCTTTCCGTGTCGGTAGTTCGAACCAGTTGCAGTTGAAGTTCGATCTCGACTCTCAGAAGACCGGCCTATGTCAGGGAGTCGCACAAAATCCGGTTCATGCCGCCGTCGATCCGGATTCGACGCTCGATTTCTCGCATTTCGTGCACTACGCGCGCATGCCGAATCTCGCGTACTTCGCCAACAGCGGCTTTCCGTTTACTCGCTATGCGGACCTTTCGGAGACCGCCGTGGTCGTGCCCGATCACCCAGCGGCGGAAGACCTCGATGTGTTGCTGACAACGTTAGGTCACATGGGGCAATGGACGGGCTTGCCTTCCTTGCGCGTCCAGGTTCTGCGCGCAGGGCAAGCGCAGCATGTTCAGAACAAGGATTTGCTCGTGATCGGCGATAGCACGTCGGCCGTGCTGCCACATGCATGGCGAGCGGTGTTGCCGCTGTCGATAGCCGCGGATTCGAAAGGCGGGGTCACGCGCACGGCTTTCACTGTCAAAGAGTATTGGCGCGACGGCGTGCACGTTCCTGAAGGTAGCGCGCGGCTGGACGAGAGCGGTCCGATTGCCGCACTGCTCGGCTTCGAGTTGCCCGGTAGCCAGGGGCGTAGCGTTGTTGCCATGACGGGCACGTCGCCAGCTCGTCTCGGCGATCTGCTCGACGCGCTGGAAAAGCCCGACCGCGTCGCTCAGCTGCAAGGCGACGTCGCGCTGGTTCGCGGCGGGCGTGTCGAGAGCATGCGGGTCGGCGACACCTACGTCGTCGGCTATGTTCCCTGGTACGCGCAGATTTGGGGGCGCGCCATTCGGCACCCGGTCATGCTCGGTGTGCTCGGCGCACTCGGCGGGTTGTTGCTCGCGATCGGTGCGTTCACTGCGTTGCAAGAGCTGTCGGCTCGGCGCCGGGGGATCTGATCGATGGCGTGTCTCACGTACCGTGGATCGCTTGGACAGGTCACGCGGTGGGCGCTTTGCGCTGTAGCCGCGGGATTCGCGGCGGGCTCGGCGTGGGCCGCCGGGCGCACTGAGGCGAGCGCGCCTGTGGCCTCGGCAATGGCGTGCACGCCCGCATGGACGCGCTGGCAGCAGTTCAAGAAAGGTTTCATATCTGCCGATGGCCGCGTGATCGATATCGGCTCGGCCGACGAGCGCACGGTGTCGGAAGGGCAGGCGTATGCGCTGTTCTTCGCGCTCGTCGCCAACGATCGCGCAACCTTCGATGAGCTGTTGCGCTGGACTGAGAACAATCTGGCGGCCGGCGATCTCACGAGCCACTTGCCCGCATGGCTCTGGGGGCGGGACAAAGACGGGAACTGGCAAGTGCTCGATGCCAACGCGGCATCCGATGCGGATCTATGGATAGCCTACACGCTGCTCCAGGCGGGTGCGCTATGGCGTGAACGCAGCTATACGGCACGCGGCACGGTGCTCGCACGTCATATCGTCGAAGAGGAAACGGCGACACTGCCCGGGCTCGGGCTGACGTTGCTGCCTGGGCCGCAAGGATTTCATCCGAATCCAGACGAGTGGCGCGTGAACCCGAGCTACATGCCTTTGCAAGTACTGCAAGGGCTGGCCGCGCAATTACCCGACGACCCGCGCTGGAAACGTTTGACCGAGTCCGCATCGGCGGTCTTGCTTGGTACCGCAGTGCACGGCTTTGCGCCCGATTGGGCGCGGTATCGCACGGGGCAGGGCTTCTTGCCCGATTCTGACACGAAGGCCACCGGCAGCTACGATGGCATCCGCGTCTATCTTTGGGCCGGCATGCTGGATCCTGCACAGCCGGGTACCAAGAGGTTGCTGGCGCGCTTGACGCCGTTCGCTGATTACATCGCGCAGCATGGCGCACCGTACGAGTCGATCGATACGACGAGCGGACAGGCGAAGAACATGGGCAACGCAGGCTTCTCGGCCGCGGCGGTGCCGTTTCTCGCCGCGCTCGGTCGAACGGGGGAGGCCGACTCGCAAGCCGCTCGCGTGCAATCGCTCGAAGCGCGCGATCCCTCGGGGTATTACTCGAGCGTGCTGACGCTGTTCGGTCTCGGTTGGCGGAACCGACTATATCGCTTCAAGGACGACGGCACCCTTGTGGTTCGCTGGGAACCGGCCTGCTCGGGCGGGGCGAGATGAACGGCTGTCGTTCACGTGGGAGGAGCGCCCCCTTTGTTCGATGCGCGGTGTTGACGGTTTGCGTTTGCGCGGCCGGCGCGCAGGGCGCGACCCCCCCCTCCCGAGCCTCGGATGCCGCCAACGCGGCGCTGTCGCACCAGCCGGCGACGCCCGAGGCGCGCTTGCTCGCCACCGCGCATCTATGGGCAGCTAAGCACCGTGATGACCTTGCGTTGCAGGCTGTGCACAAAGCATTGCTGATCGCGCCAGACGACCCGACGCTGCTCAGCGAGGCGGTGCGCATCGAGTTGCGGTTAGGGCAAGCGCGCGCGGCGGCAGCCATGCTCGACCGGTTGAAGGCGCGTCAGCCGGACGCCCTCACGACCTTGCAACTCGAGGATGAATATCGTTCGGCCACCAGCAGTCGCGGCGAATGGGCGACGATTCGCCTGCTCGCGCGCAGCGGGCAAAGTGACGAAGCCGCGCGCCGTCTGCAATTGCTGTTTCCGCATGGCGCACCGCCCGGTGCGCTCGGCGCCGAGTATTACCAGGTTCTGTCGGGCACGCCGGCCGGCTACGTACAAGCCGTCGCCGCGCTGCGGCAGCGTGTAGCCGAGAACAGGTCCGATACCGCGGCGGCGCTTGCACTCGTCGGCTTGCTCAACGAAAAAAGCGCGACGCGGGCGGAAGCAAATCGGCTCGCATGGTCGCTGGCGCAACGCAAGGATGTCGACCATACGGAGGCGATGAATGCATGGAGAAGTGTCTTGCAGTCCGCTGGGGTCGATCTGGCCTATTTCGATGCGATTCGCGCGTATTTGTCGTTCGAGCCCGACGACACCGAATTCAAAGACCGGGCGGCGACGCTCGACGTGCAGCGGCAAGCGCAACTCAAGCTCGAGCGCGATCCGAACTACATCGCGGAGCATGCGGGACTGCGTGCGCTCGATCGCGGCGATCTGCCCGCGGCCGACGCGTTGCTCACGCGCGCTGCGAGCGCACGTGCCAACGACGCGGACGCCGTGGGTGGCTTGGGCATGGTTCGGCTGCGCGAAGGGCGTCAAGACGAGGCGCGCGTTCTATTCGAGCGTGCGGCCGCGCTGACGACTGACAATCGGTCGAAATGGGAAGGCTTAGCTCGCACGGCGTTGATCTGGGGGACGATCGCCAAAGGCCGCGAGGCCGCCGCGGCCGGGCATGCACAACAAGCGGAGCGCGACGCACAAGCCGCGCTGGCACTTGATCCGGCCAACACGCAGGCGAAGCAGTTGCTCGCCGATGCCTGGCTTGCGCAGGGCAATTGGGCTGCCGCCGAACCGCTGTTGCGCGAGCTGCTTGCGAGGCCGCAGTTGAATTTCGGTACCGTGGAAAGCATGCAGACCTTATTGCGCGAGACAGGCCGCGAAAGCGAGATCGCGGGCTTGCTCGATGCGCTGAGCCAACGATTCCGCGATCGGGCCGATCGCCAAGGGCTGGCCGGGTTGCGCGCCGACGTGCTGACGCTCCAGGCACAGCGCCTGGCGGCGACAGGCAAAATGGGCCCGGCCGCCGAGCATTACGAAAAGGCGCTTCGTCTTGCGCCCGATGCACCGTGGACGCGCTTTGCGCTCGCTCGCATCTATCGGGACTTGGGCCTGCCTCAATTGGGCCGCACGGTCATGGACGATGGCCTAGCCACCGACGCGTCGCCGGAAATGCGGTATGCCGCGGCGCTTTACCGCAATTCCATCGACGACTTGGCAGGCGCGCAGGACGCGCTCGCGGGCATTTCCGCCGATGCGCTCACCGAAGGCATGCGTTCGCTGGCGCGACGGCTCGACGCGCAGGTTGCGCTGCGGCAGGCGCGTGCGGCGTTCGCTAGCGGCGACCGCGAAACGGCGGCGCGCGCATTGGACGTTGCACGAGAAAAGGGGAGCGACGACCCGTATGTCACGGCTTCGGTCGGCGCATTGCTCATCGACGAGGGGCAAGCGGATCGCGGCCTCGCGCTCATGCGCGATTGGATGGCAAGCCATCCGGACAAAACCGATTCCGATGTCCAATTGCGCTACGGCGATCTGCTCGGCAGCGCTGACCGTAACGACGCGCTGGCCGAATGGCTTGCTCAGTTGCGGCGCGAGCCGCATTTGACCGGACAGCAGAGCGCGCGCCTCGAAGATCAATCGTTGCGCCTATTGCTTCGTGAGACCGATGCCGCGCTCGACGAGCACGACTACGCCAAGGCGCGCAGCATTTTGGCCCGGGCAAGCGCGGCGGGCAAGCGCGATAAGCGCTACGCGCTCGAGCTGGCCGACCTCGAACGCGCACAGGGCCACTACGATGCCGCGCGCGCGGCGTTAGCGCCGTTGCTCGCGCAATCGCCCGAGGATCCGCAGGCGCGTTTAGCCCTCGCACGTGTGCTCGAGGACAGCGGCCATCGAACGGCGGCGTTGCGCACCGTGCGAGAGGTGCTCGCGATCTTGCCGGCAGGCGATGTCGATACGCGTCTG
>JBQCDS010000429.1:0-14664 GCA_051961035.1 Trinickia sp.
GTGGCGCATGAGCCTTGGCTCGTATGCGGGCGCGGCGGCGGGTTGGGCCGCCGTTGTCGGCAGCGGTGTCTTTCACGGCGTCAATCCGGCGATGGGCTGGCTGTTCGCCACCGCGCTCGGATTGCAGCGCAACAGCCGCTCGGCGCTGGCCGCGGCATTGCCCCCGCTCGCCCTCGGCCACGCCGTGTCCATCTTCGCCATGACGTCATCCGCGCTCGTGCTCGGGCTCGCTCTGCACGCGGCGTCGTTGAGGATCGTCGCGGGAATCGTCCTGCTCGGCTGGGCCGTCTACCACCTGCTGTACGGCCACCGCCATCGAGTGCGTGTCGGCATGACAACCGGCGCGTTGGGCCTGGCGTTGTGGTCGGCCGCGACCGCTACCGTCCACGGGGCCGGCCTCATGCTCGTTCCCGCGTTGATGCCGATCTGCGGTGCCGCGGCCAACCTGAGCGTGACCGGCGCGCTCGGCCCCGCCGCGTTGGTCACGCTCGTGCATACGCTCGTGGCGTCGGCGACGAGCGCGGCGATCGCCTTCGCCGCCTACGAGTACTTCGGGCTGCGCATGTTGCGGCGAGGCTGGATCAACTTCGAATGGATCTGGTCGGGCGCGCTCGCTCTCACGGGTGCGGGGCTGCTCGCGCTCGCCTGAGCGTATGACGCCGTGGCGCATCAAGCTTCTGGCGCATTAAGCTTCTGGCACAGGAAGCTTCTGGCGCAGGAAGCGCCTCCCACACGAAGACGTGAGGGCACCACCGCAGCGGCGGCCCCTGCCCGACTCACCTGCCGCGTGCGTTCTCCGACAGCGAGTGTTCGAGCGCCGCGACGCCGGCCGGCAAGTCGACGCGCGCGCCGAGTTCGAGCATCGTGCGGCCCAGCGCATGCAGCGTGCGAAACAGGTTGTGCTCGCGGCACTGCTCCCCCATCTGCCCGATACGGACGATCGGCAGCCCGAACGAGCCGGAGATCTCCACTTGATGATGGCGCGAGATATGGCCACATACATCGGCGGGGCTTAAGCCCCCAGGCGTCGAGATGCCCACCACCGAGTTCAGCCGGCACGGCTCGGGCGCAAAGAGCGCTAGCCCCATCGCCGAGACACCGGCTTGCAGCGCCAGCGAGCACTTCAAGTGGCGCGCGAAGCGTTTTTCGAGCGTCTCCGCGCACACGAGCCGTAGCGCCTCGTGCAACGCGAGCACGCCCGAAACGGGCGCCGTGTAGTGATAGCCGGCGTTGTGCCAGAAGTTTTCGGCGAGGGCTGCATCGAGGCACCAATGCGCGCTCGGCTGCGCGCGCGTTTTCATGCGATGCCAAGCCGCGTCGGAAAACGCGATCAGCGAAACGCCCGGAATCGAGGACAAACCCTTCTGCCCGCCCGTGATCACGGCATCGATACCCCAGGCGTCCATTTCGAGCGGCATGGTGCTGAGTGTGCAGACGGCATCGACCACGACAAGCGCGCCAGCCGCCTTGGCCAACGCCGCGATTTCCTTGAGCTGATGGTTCCAAACGGTATTCGACGTTTCACCCTGGACGATGGTCACGACTTCGGGCTTCTCGCGCGCGAGCGCCTGCGCGATGTCGGCCAGACTGGCCACGGCGCCGTCGGCAACTTCGAGCGTCGCCACGTGCGCGCCGCAGCGCTTGGCCATTTCGGCCATGCGCGCGCTGAAAAAGCCGTTCTTGATCGACAGGACGCGCGTACCGGGCCAGGCGAGATTCGCGATCGCCATCTCCATCGCGGCCGAGCCGGGGCCGGCCACGCCCAAGACCCATTTCGAGCGCGTCTGGAACACATAGCGCGCCATCTCCTTCACTTGCCCGATCACCCTCGACATCGTCGCCCCAAGGTGATTGATGACGATCGCATTGGCCTTGGCAACGGCTGCCGGAATCGGCACGGGCCCGGCGCCCATCATCAACAACGGTTCTTCGGGGAGGATCGCGTCGAGCGACACGACATCGGGGCAAGGGATGGACTCTGTGCTGGACATGGGAGTGGGCGATAAGGCGGTTCGGGGACAAGTTTTCTCCCGCCGCGCCCTGCGCTTTCATCTCCGGCGAAATGCTGCGGCGCGGCGAAGCGGAACGCCGATCATTGCCCTATTTCGGGCGGTTCGCAAGTCTTTTCGGCCGGCAGGGCCGACGCAGGCGGCGCCACGTAGCCGCACAGGCTCGCGAGCAACGCCGCTTCGCGCTCGTGCACTTCCACCGGAAATGCGACCGCGCCGGCGTGAGCCAGATAGCGCGCCCGGTGTTGGCCGTTGCGGAACGAGACCACCCCCTTTCGCCCGAGCCCGAGCCAGCCGAGCACCCCGCGCGCGCGACGCGTGGCGATCGTCACATAGGGCATGGCGGGGATGCGACCGTTGTCGGGATCGAGGAACTCGCGAATTCCTTTGACCTTGCCGCTATGCCAATCGCCGACGGGCGGCAGCACGTAATCCGTATCGTCGCGTTCGGCGCATTCGAGCAGCTTTAGTGCATCGACGATCACAACGCGGTGATGGCTTTGATCGTCCTCGAACACGCGTTTGAGGCGCACGTGGGGGTAGTAGGCATGGCGAGTAAGCGGGACGAGCCAGACCGGGCCGGCGCCGGGGCTGGCCGAAGGTGCGAGAGCAACCGCATGGATCGATGCGGACGTGGACATGGCGAACGTAGAGTGTTGGAATCCCCGGCGCCGTTATTACGCCAGCCAGCGACGGTCGTGTCCGGTATCGCTGAGGAAACCGCGCAGGCTATCCCCGGCAAATGACACGACCGTGACGAACGTGAATATCGTCTGAACGATAGCCGGTAGCTTGTCCGAGCGGTCTCATCAAGCGGGACGACATAGGTCGAAAGGCTTGAATCGGCATGCCCGAAATCGAGGCGCCCGCTGAGGGTGTCGCAATGAACGTGCTCGCGCCGTTCAGCCGTTCAGCCGCGCGCCGGCAAGATCCTACCGACACAGGTGCCGAAGCCCACGCGATAGCCTTCGCCCTGGCACCATCCGGCGAGCGTGAGTTCGTCGCCGTCGACGATGAATGTCCGCGTGCCGCCGCTTTGAAGTTCGAGCGGCCGCGTGCCGTTCCACGTGAGTTCGAGCAGCGAGCCGAACGAATCGGGCGTCGGCCCGCTGATTGTGCCCGAGCCCATCAGATCGCCCACGCGCGTGTTGCACCCCGAGACGGTGTGATGGGCGAGCTGCTGCGCCATCGTCCAATACATATGCTTGAAGTTCGTCCGCGCGATCGTCGTCGGCGTGTCGGCCCCTTCGGGCCGCAGCCGCACTTCGAGCGCGACGTCGAACGCGTGCGCCCCCGTATGTCGCAGATACGGCAGCGGCGCCAAGCTCTGCTCCGGCTGCTGGACGCGAAACGGCTCCAGTGCGTCGAGCGTCACGATCCATGGCGAAATCGTCGTCGCGAACGTTTTCGCATTGAAGGGGCCAAGCGGCACGTACTCCCATTGCTGGATATCGCGCGCGCTCCAATCGTTGAGCAGCACCATGCCGAAGATATGGTCTTCGGCGTCGCCGCAAGCAATGGGCTCGCCCAGCGCATTGCCGCGACCGACGATGAAGCCCGTCTCGAGTTCAATGTCGAGCTTGCGGCAGGCGCCGTAAATCGGACGCGCCTCACCGGGCAGCTTCAATTGCCCCATCGGCCGGCGCACGTCGGTGCCGCTGACGACGACCGACGACGCGCGCCCGTTGTAGCCGATCGGCATCTCCGCCCAATTGGGCAACAGTGCATTGCTCGGGTCGCGGAACATCGAACCGACGTTCGTCGCATGCTCCTTCGACGAGTAAAAATCCGTATAGCCGGGAATGTCGACAGGCAACTGCAACTTCGCGCCCTGCATCGGTACGAGCACGCGCTCGCGCAATGCCACGTCGTCCCGCAGCGTCGGGCAGGCGGCATCGAGCAACGCGCTCAATTGCGCGCGCACCGCACGCCATGCGTCCCTGCCGAGCGCGATGAATGCGTTGAGCGACGGGCGAAGAAAGATGTCTTCGTCGGCATCGAGCGTGAGATGGCCGGCTAGGCGCAACGCAGCCAGATCGACGATCGCATCGCCGATCGCCACGCCCGCGCGCGGCCGTGCGTTGCGCGAATCGCTGAACATGCCGAACGGCAGGTTCTGGATCGAGAAGTCGCACGTCGGCGCGTTCGCCGAGGCAAGCCAGCTGCGTTTGGCCGGATCGCGCGTGGCCGCGAGCGCCTTCGAAAAATCGTTCGTCATGCTTATCGCTGCTCCGCGTTGAAATGCTTTTTCAGTCCTTGCCAGCACTCGAAGTAGTGCGCTTGCAGTTGCGCGCTCGCGAGCGCGAAGTGCGTCGGCTTGAGCAGTGTCCGCGTCTCGAACATGAACGCGAGCGTGTCGCCCACCTTTTGCGGCTTCGACGTATCGGCGCTCGATGCCTTCTCGAACGTGCCGGCATCGGGGCCGTGGCCGGACATGCAGTTGTGCAGGCTCGCGCCGCCCGGCTGGAAGCCTTCGGCCTTGGCGTCGTAGACACCGTGCACGAGCCCCATGAACTCGCTCGCGACATTGCGGTGAAACCAGGGCGGACGGAAGGTGTCCTCGCCGGCGAGCCAGCGCGGCGGAAAAATGACGAAGTCGATCGTGTCGACCCCGGGCGTGTCGCTCGGCGCTTGCAGCACCAGGAAGATCGAGGGATCGGGATGGTCGTAGCTGATCGAGCCGATCGTATTGAAGCGGCGCAGATCGTACTTGTATGGTGCGTAGTTGCCGTGCCACGCGACGACGTCGAGCGGCGAATGGCCGATCTCGGCGCGCCACAGTCGGCCGTTCAGCTTCGCGATCAATTCGAAGTCGCCTTCGCGGTCCTCGTAGGCGGCGTGCGGCGTGAGAAAGTCGCGCGGATTGGCAAGGCCGTTCGAGCCGATCGGCCCAAGATCGGGCAGACGCAAAAGCGCCCCGAAGTTCTCGCACACGTACCCGCGCGCCGTGCCGTCGACGAGCGTCACGGCAAAGCGAACGCCGCGCGGCACGACGGCGATCTCGCACGGCTCGACGTCTAGCACGCCAAGCTCCGTCGCAATCCTCAAACGGCCTTCCTGCGGAACGATCAAGAGCTCGCCGTCGGCGTTGTAAAAGAAGCGGTCCTGCATCGACCGATTCGCGGCGTACAGATGAATCGCGCAGCCCGACATCGCCTCGGCCGCGCCGTTGCCGGCCATCGTCACCAGGCCCTCGACGAAATCGGTCGGTGCGTCCGGCAGCGTGAGCGGATCCCAGCGCAGCTGGTTGGGCGGCGTGGGCGGCGTATCGGCGAAGTTCGCGATCAGACGCTGGGCGGCGACGGCGCCGCTACTGGGTGCCGCTGCGAGCGGTTCGAACGGTTCGAACGGACGATGCACGGCCGCCGGCCGGATGCGATAGAGCCAGGTACGGCGGTTATGTGCGCGCGGCGCCGTGAAGGCCGTACCAGAGAGCTGCTCTGCATAGAGTCCGTAAGGTGCGCGCTGCGGCGAGTTGCGGCCGATCGGCAGCGCCCCGGGCAGCGCCTCGGTGGCGAATTCGTTACCGAACCCCGACTGATAGCCGGGCTGCGGCTCGCGGCGAGAGGCATCGTGCATGACGTAGTTCTCCGTACAAACGATAAGGCGATGCGTGCCGTGCCCGCATCAAACGGCGGCCGGCTTACCCGCGCCGCGCCCGCGCGTCGCGCCCGCCAGCACGAGCACGAACAGGGCCGAGCATAGGACGGGGACGGCCGCGGCATGAAACAGCGCGGCGTCCGACCATTGCAGCGCGATGAGTTGCCCGCCCACGAGCGGGCCGAGTACCGAGCCGACCCGGCCGATGCCCAGGCTCCAGCCGATACCCGTCGAGCGCAGCGCGGTGGGGTAGTACTGGCCCGCAAGCGCATTGACGGCGGGCTGACCGCCGACGACGCAAAAGCCGGCGGCAAATACGGCGACGAGCAGCCACGGCAGCACATGCGCGGCGCTGCCGATCATGCCGACGCAAACGGCCGCGCCGATGAAACTGGCAAACAGCACGCGCACGAAGCCGTGGCGTTCGATGAACCAGCCCAGCATCAGCGTGCCGATGACGCCGCCCGTTTGCAGCGCCGTGCCGACGAGCACGGCGGTTCCCGGCGCGTAGCCTGCGGCGCGCATGACGGTCGGTAGCCAATTCGAGAGGAAGTACAGATCGATCAAGTTCATGAAGCTGATCGCCCAGAGCAGCAGCGTCACCGCCGTGCGTCCCGAGCGGAACAGTTCGGCGACAGGCGCGCCCTCGTCGTTGTGCTCGCGCACGACGAGTCGCGTGTCCGGGCCGATGGCAAGTGCCGGATCGAACTTCGCGAGCCATGTCTTCGCGCGTTCGAGATGCCCCTTCAGGACGAGAAACTGTAGCGATTCGGGCAGCGCGAACAACATAGCGATGCCGAGCAATAGCGGCACGGCGCCGCCGACGTAAAACACGGCCCGCCATCCATAGGCGGGAATGAGTGCGGCGCTGACGAAGCCGCCGAGCGCGGCGCCGACCGTGAACCCGCACGAGATCAGCATCATCCGCTTGACGCGGTGTGCTTGCGGCGAGAACTCGCCGACGAGCGCCATCGCGTTCGGCATGATGCAGCCGAGGCCCAAGCCCGTCACGAAGCGCAGCGCCATCAGTTGCGGGATCGTCGTCACGAACGGCGTGGCGAGCATCAATGCGGCGAACGCGAGTGTCGCGCCGATCAACACGGGCCGGCGCCCGATTCGATCGGCGAGCACGGACAACCCGAGCGCGCCGAGCAGCATGCCGAAGAGGCTCGTGCTGAAGACGGGGCCCAGCGCCGCCTTCGAAACGTGCCATTCCGCGATGACGCTCGGTGCCACGTAGCCCATGGCTTGCGCGTCGAAGCCATCGATGACGAGCGAGAGCGCCGTCAGCATCAGCAGCAAGAAGTGGAACGTGGGGTGGCGCGTGGCATCGAGTACGCGCTCGACTTCGATGATGTCGGCTGGTGCCGGCTCGGTGCGCATCGGTCAGGGCTCCTTGTTTTGTACGACGGCAGGGGCGGGATTGGGCCGATCGGCGGCGGTGCTCGCCGGCACCGCTTGGGCGCCGGGTACGTCCTGACGCGCCAGCGCCATTGCCTCGCGCAGCACGTCGAGCTCGCCGATGTGATTGGCGAGCAGCAAGACCAGCTTGGCGTTGACGAGCGCACTGTCGGCCTCGGTGAGGTCGCGATGCATCTCGATCAACGATTCGTAGAAAGCGTCCGGATCAGGCAAGTGCGGATCCGTTCGCAGGCGCCCGGGTGGCGTGCATGAGTCCATCGACGTAACCTCCAGCGAGAGTTACGCATAGTAAAACGGATTACGCATAGTTAAATCAACGTAAACCCCGATGGAACGATGGCCGCAACTGCCGATATAAGTAGCGGGCTGATGCAGGTTACGCGCAGCCTGTTACTATCGTCGCTGCGTTCCCACTTCTCCCTGATGATCCCGCCCACCATTCCCGCGCTCGTTGCGCGAGCCGCCGAACACCCCGCTTTGCGCGAGCACGTGTCGCTCGACGAAAGCGAGGGGATTGCCTTCGCTTGCTTTCGGACGGTGCGGCTGCAAAGTGCCTATCAGCCGATCTTCGACGTCAGCATGAGCGGCATGCAAACGCTTTGGAGTTCGCCCGAGCAAGCCGATCGTTTCGGCGACGAGCTCGGGTTCCAAGCGCTGACCGAGCGCGCCGACGGTCTGGCCTTCGATCCGTTCGACACCGCGTGCGACGACCGCGATCTGGTGACGGTCGACCGTCTCGCGCGCACGCTGCACGCGATCAACTTCTTCGGCGCCCAACGTCACGGGCTGTTGTTCCTGCGCGTTCACGAACGGCTGCTCAAGAGCGTCAAGTACGACCACGGCCAGCATTTTTCCTCGGTGCTGGCCGGCTTCGGGCTAAGCCCGGCGCGCGTCGTCATCGAGTTGCCGAGCGCGGCCGTCGCGCACCGCACGTTTCTCGGCTATCTCGCGAACAGCTATCAGCGCTTCGGATTCAAGATAGCGGGCAACCTGCCCAACGCCGGGCATATCTTGTCCGTATGCGACATGGCCCGGCTCGACTTCATCAAGATCGACGGCGGCGCCGTCTTGCGCGACCAGATGGCCAAGCCGCTGATCGCCTATGCCAACAAGCTCGGCATCCCCTTGATTTTCGATCGCGTCGCCACCGAAGCTCAATTCGACACGTTGGCCCAATTCGGCGCCCGCTTCGTTCAAGGCCCGTTGTTCGAGCCGAAGAAGGCCTGCCTCGAGCGTTGAACGTACGGCGGCGAATCGCGAGCGTCCAACGTTCCCGTTGGCGTGAGCCAACAACCGTAACCGAACAACGACGTCAACTCGTCACCGAGCCTGCCCCAATCGCCGCGCAAGGGCGCGCAGGCGGGGCGCGATGCGTTCGCGAAACACTGCTTCTCCCATCGATGACGCCGGCCCGCTGCAACTGAGCACGAGCCAACGGCCGTCGCGCGGATCGCGAAACGGCACGGCAACCGCGTTGACATCCTCGTGCCAGTCGCGCAGCGAAAAGCAGCACCCGTCGGCGGCGAACGCGGCGATCTCCCGGCGCGCGGCCTCGAGCGCGCGCGCCATGTCCGCCGGCTTTATCGCCTGAGCCGCCGTCCGGGCGCCGCTCTTGCTGGCAATCTCTTGCAATTCCGCGAAAACGGCGTCGCGCTCGTCCTCGCCGAGCACGGCCAGGTAGGCCCGCCCCATCGAACTCGTCAGCATCGACAGCCGGGAGCCCGACGCGAGCCCGAGCGTCAAAGCCGTCTCGCTACGGATCGTCTCCAAATAGATCATGTCGAGCCCGTCGCGACAGCCGAGCGAGACGGCCGCTCCCACTTCGCGCGCCAAGGCCCGCATGTGCGGGCGCGCGAGTTCGAGCGTGTCCGTTCCGGCCAGCAAGCCGTAACCCAGCGCCAGCACGCCGGCGTCGAGCGCGTACTTGCCGAGCGTTTCGTCCAGACGCAAGTAGCCGAGCACGGTCAGCGTGTAGGCAAGGCGGTTCACTGTCGCCTTCGGCAGGCCCGTGCGTTCGACGAAGTCGCGGTTGCCGAGCAGCGTGTCGCCGGGACGAAACGCACGCAGCAGCTCGAGGCCACGCGCGAGCGCGACGACGAACTTGCGCTCGTCGACACCTTCGGGCACCACGGGTGGCTCGGTGTCGAAATCGGTTGGGCGGCGAGAGGTGGATGCGCGCATCGGCGGGTGATAAACTCGATCGTGGTTTGCAAAACAGTGTTCCGCATAGCGGAACCACAGTCAAGCACTTATTCAAGCACTCAGCCAGCATTGAAAGGAGATGACGATGGCCGACACCGCCCGATTCCAGTGGGACGATCCGCTGCTGCTCGATCAGCAGTTGACCGAAGACGAACGGATGGTGCGCGACGCCGCGCACGCCTATGCACAGGACAAACTGCTGCCGCGCGTGACCGAGGCGTTTCGTCACGAACGTACCGATATCGAAATTTTTCGTGAAATGGGCGAACTGGGGCTGCTCGGCCCGACGATTCCCGACACCTACGGCGGCCCTGGTCTGAACTATGTCAGCTACGGGCTCATTGCCCGCGAAGTGGAACGCGTGGATTCGGGCTATCGCTCGATGATGTCGGTTCAGTCGTCGCTCGTCATGGTGCCGATCTTCGAGTTCGGCTCCGACGTGCAAAAGGCGAAATATCTGCCGAAGCTCGCCACGGGAGAATGGATCGGCTGCTTTGGCTTGACCGAGCCGAATCACGGCTCGGACCCGGGCAGCATGTTGACGCGAGCCCGCCAGGTCGACGGCGGCTACTCGCTCTCGGGCGCAAAGATGTGGATCACGAATTCGCCGATCGCCGATGTCTTCGTCGTGTGGGCCAAGCTCGATGAAGACGGCAAGGACACGATTCGCGGCTTCATCCTCGAAAAAGGCTGGAAAGGCTTGAGCGCCCCGGCCATTCACGGCAAGGTCGGGCTGCGCGCGTCGATCACGGGCGAGATCGTGCTCGACGAGGTGTTCGTCCCGCAGGAGAACATGCTGCCGCACGCAAGCGGGCTACGCGGCCCGTTCACGTGCCTAAACTCCGCGCGCTATGGCATCGCCTGGGGCGCACTCGGGGCCGCCGAGTCTTGCTGGCACACGGCGCGGCAGTATGTGCTCGACCGCAAGCAGTTCGGCCGGCCGCTCGCGGCCAATCAGTTGATCCAAAAAAAGCTGGCCGATATGCAGACTGAAATCACGCTCGGTTTGCAAGGCGTGCTGCGGCTTGGCCGCATGAAGGACGAGGGCACGGCCGCCACCGAAATTACTTCGATCATGAAACGCAACTCGTGCGGCAAGGCGCTCGACGTGGCGCGGCTAGCCCGCGATATGCTCGGCGGCAACGGCATTTCCGACGAATTCGGCGTCGCGCGTCACCTTGTCAATCTCGAAGTCGTCAACACGTACGAAGGCACGCACGACGTCCACGCGCTGATCCTCGGCCGCGCGCAAACCGGCATTCAAGCTTTCTTTTGAAATCGGACGATTAGCGGGAGCCGGCCGGGAACGATTCGTGCACGACGCAAAAGCAGGCCGCGGTGCGCCGCCGATCGATCTATCTTTGGTACGATGCACGCGTGGGACGATACAAGGATACAAGGGGGCTCTAATGTCAGAAGTCAACAAGGAGAGACTGATGTCCGATATCAGAACCGTCCTCGCGGACGCCGAGGATCTGCTCAAGCAAGCCGCAAGCGCAACGGGCGAACGTGCCTCCGAGTTGCGCGAAACCGCGCTCGGTCGCCTCAAGCAAGCCAAGGAGAAGGCGGCTGACGTGCAAGTGGTCGTCGTAGAAAAAGGCAAGAAGGCAGCGCGCGCCACTGACGATTACGTGCATGAACACCCGTGGACCGCTATCGGCGTTGCCGCCGGTATCGGCGTGGTCGTCGGGCTGCTGATCAACCGCAAGTAAACGCAAACGCGCTCGCGCACGAAGGACGGCACGCGTCCTTCCTCGTTGCGGGTTCTCGCCGGGCATGGCCGGTGCCGAGTGTCCTCTCGCTACTCGGCTCCGCCGCCACGCCGGCCATCGTATTGCATGCTTTTTCGCTAATCCATGCCAAACGATACGCATTCCCAGCATGCCAGCCACGGGCCCTTGCGCCGCATGATCGCATCGGTGGTCGCCCTATTCCACGCGCGTCTCGAACTGATCGGCATCGAGTTGGCCGAAGAGCGCGGGCGGCTCATCTCCGTCCTCTTCCTCGGGCTCGTTGCCGTCATGTTCGCGATGATGGCGTTCATCAGCCTGACCGCTTTGATCGCGGCGGCCTTCTGGGACAGCTATCGCTGGCAAGTGCTCGCCGGCATCACGGGTGTTTATGCAATCGCGGCCGTGATTTGCGCGTTTCGAGCCCGCAGCGGATTGCACGCGGCACCGATCGTCTTCGAAGCGACGTTGCACGAATTCCAGAAGGACCGCGATATGTTTCGCGAGCCGTAAGCGCGCAAGCGCACGCACGCAAGCCACACGGACACGGCGCATAGTACGACGCGAGTCGCCGCGATTGTCGACCCTTTGGTTGAACGAACCTTCGCCCTTATGAACGAACCCACCTCGCGCAATTCGGCGCACTACAGACACTCTCCGGTGCGCGACGCAAGCACGCCGCAGATGCGAGCGGTCCGCAAGGAATTGCTGTTGCTGCGTGCGGAAGTGGAGCGCGCGGAATTCGTCCAAGCGCGCGCGGAGCTTCATCAGAAGTTCTCGAACTTTGGCTGGATGAGGCTGATCGTGCCGGGGCTCGGCGCGATGCGAGGCAAGCACGGCGGACGCGGCGTGAATGCGAAGATCACCGACTGGATCTTTCACCATCCGCTCTCGAGCACGCTCGCTTCGCTCATTTTGGGCAAGCCGCTGCGCGCGACGGTGGCTGCCGGCGCCAAGCCGCTGCTCAAGTGGGGAGGCCTGGCCGCCGCCGCGTATGCCGGGCTGCGAGTATGGAGCCGCCTCTCGCACAAGCACGACGAAGCGCAACGGCTGGACGAGGCAAACGACGAGCGTCATTAGGCCGCGCTCAGGCCGCGCGCAGGCCGCGCTCATGCGGCGCGCCCCGACCAGCACCGTTCGATACGCGCGCTATCGCTTGCCAGGCCTGCATTCGTCCGCATGCCCAGTGCGTCGAGCACGAACGTCCCGCATGCATCGCCTCGCATCGGCCCTTCGTCAGCAGGAATCGCCCGAAGCTCATAGCCGCCGCTGGACTCGCCGGCAAGCGACAATTCCAACCGATACACCGCTTGCCCGTGCTCCGGCACCTGGGTCAGGCCGGCCGGCAAGCCGGGCGCTTGGCCTGCGGCGAAACGGCCGGCAGCAGTGTTTGCCGCCAAGTATTGGGCGGCGCGATGCAATCCGATGACGGCATCGATCCGATGGCCGCGAGCCGCATAAGCGAGATACGAAGGCACCGCGTACGCGACCAGCACCGCTGCCATCGCAAGCGCGACCACGAGTTCGAGCATCGAAAAACCGCTCGATGATTCGCGTGCTTCCATGAACGTTCCGTTGCTCATTCAGTCCGCCCCTCGCGTTGTCGCGATACGCCGCCACGCGCGGCGCTCGCGGCCGGCCTCGCGCACGATCGTCAGTTGAAGCCTCGCCTGCGTCGAGCGCGCCGCGCCGAAGCCGCGCGCGGTGATCCAATAGGCAGGGGTCGAGGGATGGCCTTCAAGGAACGCCGCCTCGATCACACACTGAGGGGAACGCACCGACCCGGGCCATGATGTGACAGGCTCATACGCCGCCGGGCCTTCGAACGCTTCTTCCTGCGTCCATTGCATCGGCATGCCTGGCAGCGGCGCGTGCACGGGTGCGATGCCCGCTCGCAGATCGTGCTCGCAAAGCGTGAGCGCGCTATCGGCCGCAAGGGTCGCCCGCAGATGGTCATGGATGTTGGCGTCGAAGCGCCCGTGCGCGATCGACGCCTCGAGCCACGCGGCGGACGTCGTGAGCATCATCGACGCGATCATCAGTGCGCTCGGCAACGCCACACCTCGATGTCCATGCCGGATCGGACGAGCGGCGCGCAAGCGACCGAACGCCTTCGCATCCAACCGCATGCCCCGTTTGCCGCCATAGGACAGGGGTCGCGGCGGCGCCCGCCTGCGTTCGATCGTCACGGCGCACGCTCCCATCGATTGCGAAGCACGAGATGGCGCGAGAGCGACAACCTTTGGCGCCCATCCGGATTCGATACTTCGTTGCCGCTGCAATCGACGAAGGGGCGCGCGCCCGACGCGCGGCGCGCCCGCACCACGACGCATAGATCCACTGCGATCACATCAGCCCATTGCATCGGCGCCATCGCGCCGGCGCGCATCGGCTCGTCGGCTCCGGGCAGCCAATAGCGCACCTGCATGCGTTCGACGCCTTCCACGATCGGCTGCGGCGTTTGCATGCGCCCGTTGCCCGCGCAATACAGTTCGGGCTCGTCGCGCCATCGCGATTGCGCAACGTGGAATCGGTTGACGATGACGGCGTGCTCGCCGAGGCGCGCGACACCCTGCCCCAGGCAATCGGTCGGCTCGCCGGATGCGCCGCGCCAGGTCGATACCCCGTCGTCGGCATAGCGCACGATCAGGCCGTCCGAGCCCAAATGGGCCGAACCGGCGCCCTTGCAGCCAAGCTCGACGCCCGCGGCTGCGTCCACCGGCCGCGCGGACTCGCAACCGAACACGCCGGGCGTCACACGCGCGCGCAGCATCGGTTGCTGCGGCGGCGCATAACCCGCCATTTGAATCTGCTGCCCAACGAGCGTGAGCGCGGTCGCGCCGGCTTCTCGCATCCGCGCGGCATCAGCCGCTCGCGCGAACGATTCGCGCTGTGCCTGATAAAGCGTCAAGGCGCCGGCCAATACGGCAAGCCCGAGCGTCGCCGCGATCAGCCATTCGAGCAGCATGTGACCCGCCTGCCCCCGTGCATATCGACCCATTGCGTAAGCAGCCCTCATTGCCGGCTCGCGAAGGGCAGCGCGACGCATGGCGTCGGCGCATTGTCGTGGGCGTGCGCGCAGGCGCCGCCGGGCGGCTGAGGCCGTGCCAGTGTGCTCGGTGTCAGCGTCCATCCCACCGCCACCGCGCTCACGCGGGCCGTCTCGTCGACGATCGCTATGCGCGCGCCCGGTAACGCGGCCGCGGCATGCGCGCGTGACCGCGCTAAAACGAACGCGGCCAAGTCGGGCGCTTGCATGGCTTCGGCGAGCGACGCAGCGGCCCAAGACGCCTGCACGCGGTGAGCCTGCGCATCGGCATCGCGCACCGCCGCAAGCTGCGCCGCGGCAACGCCGAGCAGGGAAACAGCGAGCAATGAGACGGCCACGAGCACTTCGAGCAACGAGGCCCCGGCGCACCGGCGTGGACTTATGCGGAGCGCGCTCATGCCGCACCGCGCCCGCCGCCGCAGCCGCCGCGTTCAAGCCTGGCGCGCCCACCCGCCGCGATGCGGATGCATCGTCGAAATCGATCGTCGTTCGCCCGCGAGGCAACGCCCGTCGCGGCGAACTCGAACTTGCGGAAACCCCCGATTACCTGCCCGGCGGGCGGCGTAAATTCGACGCGTGCCGCGGCAGCGCCGATCGTGACACCATCGATGCGCCGATGAACACGCAGCGCTCGGCCGGTACGGCCGGGTTC
>JBQCDS010000430.1:0-2926 GCA_051961035.1 Trinickia sp.
GATGACGAAGACATCAGCGCCGATGTCGCCGAGGGCGCCGTGCTCGCCATGGAGCCCGACGTTCCCGATACGCGCAAGATGCTGATTCGCATACGTCGCAAGCAGTCCATGGCCGCGATCGCCTCGCGCTACGGCGTGTCGCTCCATCAATTGAGGGCCTGGAATCGAACGCATCGCCGGGAAGCCATGCCCGGGCAGGTCATCGTGCTGCACGTGCCGGTGGGCAGGGATGTGCCGGCGGAGCCGCGTGCGCAAAAGATCGCCACCGCGATCCCGCGCGGCGCGCGCGTCGAGCGGATCGACGCCCGTGCGGACGACGTCAAGCCGAAGTCGCATGGCCGCCACGTCTCGGCCAAGGGCCGCACGCACGTCACCAGGACGGCCGCTCATGCGGCGACGAAGTCGGCGCACAGCAGCGCCACGTCTTCGAAGTCCACGGCAAAATCCTCGAAAGCGGCCGGCGGCCACGAACGAGGCAAGTCCAAAGGCAAGTCATAGGCGGACGGCGCTGAAGGCGCTGCGTCGCATCGGAGCACGCCAAGCTTCCAAGCGCCGTCGTTCGTTAGAGCGGCGGCGTTTTCGTTCGCACCCGGCAATCGTCGGTGGGTGTACGATGATCGAGTCGCGGGGCCCACGTGACGATTCGGGTGCGAATCGTGCCCCAAGGCGGCAAGCGTAAGTTCGAATTGTAGGGAACGGGTGTTTCAGGCTATAATTTGAAAGTTTGCACTATCCAACCCGCACCCTAGCGCCTACCTTCTCCATCCCGTTCATCCGCCGCGCCCGTCGTCGCGAGCCGTGCCACCGAGCCCGTCTGATTACCGATCGGATTTGAAGCCTCGAGCATCGTTCGCGCCGTCGCAGAGAGCTGCGTGCGAACTCGCGCCACGCCGCCTGTCATCGCTAGTCATGCTAGATGCCGAGCGCGGCGGCTGTCACGAGCGTTCGCGTGGTCGGATAAACAGGTCGGCAACAGGGTGTTCCTGAAGGAGCTTCCCGTGTTGCCGTCTTTTCCTCCCGCTCTGCTCGCACTCGCCGACGGCACGATTTTTCGCGGCTACGCCATCGGCGCAGCTGGTCATACCATCGGCGAGGTCGTGTTCAACACTGCGATCACCGGCTATCAAGAAATCCTGACCGATCCGAGCTACGCGCGCCAGATCGTGACGTTGACGTACCCGCACATCGGCAATGTCGGCGTGAACGCCGAGGACGTCGAATCGACGAAGGTTCATGCGGCCGGTCTGATCGTGCGCGATTTGCCGTTGCGCGCGTCGAACTTCCGCATGCAGCGCACGCTCGGCCAGTACCTGGAAGCGGAAAACGTCGTGGCGATCGCTGGTATCGACACGCGGCGCCTTACGCGCATCTTGCGCGACAAGGGCGCGCAAAACGGTTGCATCCTCGCGGGCAGCGCCGATGAAGCGAAAGCCGTTGAGTTGGCTCGCTCGTTCCCGGGCCTGTCCGGCATGGATCTCGCGAAAGTGGTCAGCACGGCGAAGCCCTACGAGTGGACGCAAACGGAATGGCGTCTGGGCACCGGCTTCGGTGCGCAGCGTGCGCCGAAATATCGCGTCGTCGCGTTCGACTACGGCGTGAAGTACAACATCTTGCGCATGTTGGCCGAGCGCGGCTGCCACGTCACGGTTCTACCCGCACAAGCGAGCGCGGCAGAGGCGCTGGCGCTCAATCCCGACGGCATCTTCCTCTCGAACGGCCCCGGCGATCCCGAACCTTGCGATTACGCGATCGCGGCCACGAAGGAATTCATCGAACGCGGCATTCCGACGTTCGGCATCTGCCTTGGCCACCAGATCATGGGTTTGGCCCTCGGCGGCAAGACGGTCAAGATGAAGACGGGCCATCACGGCGCCAATCATCCGGTGAAGGATTTGGCCGACGGCCGCGTCGTGATCACGTCGCAGAACCACGGGTTCGCCGTCGATGCGAACACGCTGCCCGCGAACACGCGCGTCACGCACATCTCTCTTTTCGACGGCACGCTGCAAGGCTTCGAGTTGACGGACAAGCCGGCGTTCTGCTTCCAGGGCCACCCGGAGGCATCGCCGGGGCCGCATGACATCGGCTACCTGTTCGATCGCTTCACGGCGTTGATGGACGCCAAGCGCGGCAGCGCCGCCGCCTAATCGAAGCCGAAGCGCCGCGGCACGCGAGCCGAGGCGCCGCCCATCGAACCCATCAGAAAAGACATTAGCGAGAGCGTTATGCCGAAGCGGACAGACATCAAAAGCATTCTCATCATCGGCGCGGGGCCGATCATCATCGGACAGGCCTGCGAGTTCGACTACTCGGGCGCGCAAGCGTGCAAGGCGCTGCGCGAAGAGGGCTACAAAGTCATCCTCGTCAACAGCAATCCCGCGACGATCATGACCGACCCGAACACGGCCGATGTCACCTACATCGAGCCGATCACGTGGGAAGTCGTCGAGCGCATCATCGACAAGGAGCGCCCCGACGCGATCCTGCCGACGATGGGCGGCCAAACGGCGCTCAATTGCGCGCTCGACCTGCATCACCATGGCGTGCTGACGAAGTACGACGTCGAGCTGATCGGCGCCTCGCCCGAGGCGATCGACAAGGCGGAGGATCGTCAGAAGTTCAAGGACGCGATGACGAAGATCGGGCTCGGCTCGGCGAAATCGGGCACGGCGCATTCGATGGAAGAAGCGTTCAAGGTGCACGCCGACATCGCCGCGCAAGTAGGCGGCTCGGGTTATCCGATCGTCATCCGCCCGTCGTTCACGCTGGGCGGCTCGGGCGGCGGCATCGCCTACAACAAGCAAGAGTTCGAGGAAATCTGCCGTCGCGGGCTCGATTTGTCGCCCACGCGCGAACTGTTGATCGAAGAGTCGCTGCTCGGTTGGAAGTAATACGAGATGGAAGTCGTGCGCGATCGCGCCGACAA
>JBQCDS010000431.1:0-16865 GCA_051961035.1 Trinickia sp.
TGCCCCCAAGGGAAAGGGACTAAAGCGGTTCGAAAGCTTTGGGCCGTACGACATGAAGGCTAAGGGCGCGACCGACATGTGGCTCGCGGGAGAGCCTCTGGAACGCATCCAGCTCCTTTGCGGGCACGACCCGGTGAAGACAACTGAGATCTATGTGAAATGCCGTTGGCGGGGCACAGCCGAGCCCAATCGGCAGCACGCAACCGTCTAATAAGCCGAGCAGGAGCGCAGCAGGAAGGGCTGCAATTCGGCTGAACGTGCGGAAAATATTAGACAACCTGGATCCGCTAAACCCTTGATGCACAAGGCCCGCAGGGTCGTTCGAGAGCGGGAATCATAATCCGCAGGTCCGGGGTTCGAATCCCTGATTCGCCACCAAATGCGAAAGCCCTGTAGGTCCCCGACCTACAGGGCTTTTTCATTAAGGGCTCTGCGGCTTCGCTGCGAGCCCTTTTTTATCGGCCCTTCGCGGGGCAAATTCGGCGCAATACGCGGCGCAGCCATCAAGGAAGGAGCCCCGGCAGCGCTGATGGCAATGATCCGGCGCGATGTTAGCCGACCATCGTCAAGACGCTCCGCACGACGCGCGATTCCAACGACTGGGCCCGGCGCACCACAACAACGGGCGAGCGATCAGAATGCCGCCCTTGCCCACCGACGCGCCACCGTCAACGAATAAGGTCTGTCCGGTGATAAAGCCCGCATCCGCGGACAAAAGAAACGCCACGGCCGCGGCCAATTCCTCCGGCTTGCCGAATCGCTTCATCGGCACCAGCGACAGAAAGCGATGCTCCGCTTCGCTGCCGACGGGCGTGTTCTGCCGGAACAATCCGGTTTCAGTGGGCCCGGGTGCCACGGCATTGACGGTAATGCCCGTCTGCGCGAGTTCCAGCGCCCAGGTGCGCGCAAAGCTCATGATCGCGGCTTTCGCCGCAGCGTAGGCCGTCCGGTTCGCAACACCAAGCACGACCAGACTCGAAAGATTGACGATTCGCCCCCCACCTCGGTCCCGCATCCCCGGTAGCAAAGCCTGCACGGTCTGCACGGCGGGGGTGACGTTGTGGCGGAAGGACGCTTCCAGATCGTCGAGATCGATCGCTTCAACGCGGGCCAGCCGGACAAATCCCGCGCTCTTGCGAAAATCCTATAAGTTGTCGGAGCAGGCCCATACGCGCTGCCGACAAAGTCAGCCCCACCGCGAATTCAAAATGATGCTGCACACGTTCACGCGCTCGAAGCGCGGATCCTTGTGGGCGAGGAAATCGTCGTTGAAGGTGCCGAACGTGGTGCCTGGACGATGCTTCATACCGTCGTAGAACGCATCGATGATGTCGCCGGCGAAATCGGCGCCGCGCGGATACGCTGCGATCACCGCCGCGCGCTGGTTCTCCGAAAACGCGTCGAAGTCCCGTCCGGCCACGTCCATTCCAGCGCCGGCTTGCACCAACGCGATTTCGCCGTGCATATGTTCGGGAATGCCCGGCGTCGTATGGAGCGCGACAGCGGTCCACACCTTGGCGACATCGGCCTCGTCGACATGATGGCTGCGCAGAAAATCGCGCGCGGCATTGGCGCCGTCCACTTCGAAACGCAGTTCGCTCTCGCGATAGGCCGACGTCAAGCCGATATCGTGGAACATGGCCGCAACGTAGAGCAGTTCCGGATCGAAGGCGACACGCTTTCGTCTTCCCAACAGCGCGCCCCATAGGTAGACCCGTGTTGAGTGGTTGAACAGCAATTCGCTTTCGGTGTCGCGAATGAGCTGGGCGACCTCCCGCGCCAACTGGCTGTCGGGAATGACGACGTCGAGCATGTCGCTCGTTGGGGCTGTTTTATCTTGCTTCATCGGATTACTCGATCTTTAGAGAACGGGCGTTTGCTGGGGCACGCTCCACTTGCGGACCGCCGCTGGCGTCGATTGCGCGCCGGAACAGACCGGCGGCATGACACCAAGGAACTTACGCGTCCGATGGTTCATGCAAAAGGCCCAAGATCGAGCAAACCGAATGTACAATCGCCCACATGGCAACCCTTTCCATTCGCCTCGATCGCGCCGGACTCACCTCACTGTCGGCGCAAATCTACGGCTCGATTCGAGACGCGATCGAATCGGGGCAGCTTGTCGCCGGCGCAAGGCTGCCGTCGTGGTCGGATTTGGCTGCCCAGCTCGGCGTGTCCCGGGGCACCGTGCGCACGGCGTACGAACGTCTGATCGACGAGCAATTCGCGATCGGCCTAGGCGCTGCCGGCACGCGGGTAGCCGCGCGGCCCCTGCCGGCGACGACCGGATGGTCGCCGGAGGCGCCGCCGCTTCCGGAGCTATTCGACGACTTCAGCACGGCGCCTTTGGCGTTCCAAATGGGTGTGCCCTCGCAGGACGCCTTTCCGTTCAAACTCTGGTCGCGCATTCAAGCACGCGCGGCGCGACGGGCGGCAGCGGCTCCGGTTGGATACCCCGATCCACGTGGCGAGCCGAATTTGCGACAGGAGATCGCAGCGTATCTTGGTGTCTCGCGCGGGCTTCGATGCAGTCCCTCCCAGGTCTTCGTCACGGCGGGTTTCTCCGGCGCGCTCAATCTGGCGATCCGCGGCCTGCGCGTGGAAGGCAGACAAGCCTGGATGGAAGACCCCGGTTTTCCGCTCACGCGTACGGCGCTCGGCCTTGCCGGCATGACCGTGGCAGGCGTGCCGGTGAACGCGGATGGGCTCGATACCGATGCGGGAATTCGAATCGCGCCCGAAGCCGTCCTCGCGGTGGTCACACCTGGCCAGCAGGCGCCGCTCGGGATGACGATGTCGCTCCCTCGGCGAATCTCACTGCTCGGCTGGGCCAAACAACACGATGCCTGGATCGTCGAAGACGATTATCTCGGCGAACTGCAATTGAAAGGACGGGCCGCTCCGGCGCTCGCCTCGCTAGACCAGGACGGACGCGTCCTGCACATCGGCACCTTCAGCAAAACGATCAGCCCGACACTGCGCCTTGGATTCCTTGTGGTTCCTCCGACGATGGCACGCCGCTTCGGCGACATCGCGGCATGCCTTGCGCCCGCCCCAGCTTCATCCGTCCAGCACGCCGTGACCGAGTTCATGCACGACGGACACTATCTTCGCCATCTGCGGCGAATGAAGCGTCTTTATGCTGCGCGACAGGAAGCGCTGGTTCGCTGTCTGAAGGCACTGGGTTCCGAATTGATCACGGTGCAGGCCGCCGCCGGCATGACCGTCGTGGCCGCGCTTCCCCAATCCGTATCGGATGTCGATATCGCTTTGCGGGCGCGAGCTTTCGGGCTGGCCCCGGTTCCGCTGTCACCCTGGTACATGAGCGATCTGGGGCAGCAGGGGCTAGTGCTTGGCGTGACGAATTTGAATGAAAAAACGTTGGCAGCCAACTGTTCCCGCCTGCTTGAACTCGTTCGCGGCCGCCACTGACGGACCGGCGGCACCGGCTCCGACCTCCCTTCTTGGTACATCGGAAATGTCCATTCCTGGTGCTTTTGCGTGCTCTCATGTCAAACGACAATGCAGGAGCACAAAGGAGCCAGACATCCATGAACATTCGATCCATCGTAGGAGCCGCCTGCGCAGCCATGGCGCTCGGCATCGCCCTGCCGGCCGCGGCACATGGCGCGGCTGAAACCGTCACGCCGAACTTTAAGCACGCCATTCCCAACATTCCGGGCAAGTCGTTGACCGCCGTCGTCGTCGATTACGCACCGGGTGCGGCGTCGCCCCCGCACAAGCATGCGGGCTCGGCTTTTATCTATGCCTACGTCGTATCGGGCGCCATCGAGTCACAGGTCGATGACGGCCCGAAGCGCGTCTACCATGCCGGCGAGAGCTTCTTCGAGGAGCCCGGCGCTATTCACCGCATAAGCCGCAACGCGAGCAAAACGAGGCCAGCCAAGTTGCTCGCCGTGTTCGTGGCGGACAGCGACGAAAAAACCCTGACCACACCCATCAAGTAAACGCCCGCCTCAAGGAGTCACCTCATGAGCAAGCGCCTCGACTACACCCAGATCGCGCCCGCAGGCGTCAAAGCCCTTGGCGGCGTCTACGGCTACGTCATGCAGAGCGACCTGTCGCCGGTTCTCGTCGATCTGGTCTATCTGCGCATTTCGCAAATCAACAACTGCGCCTATTGCCTCGACATGCATACACGCGACCTGCTGAATAAAGGCGTGAAGATTGAAAAGCTGGCGCTCGTGCAGGCATGGAGGGAAGCGGGCCACCTGTTCGACGACCGCGAACGTGCCGCGCTCGCATGGGCGGAATCGGTGACGCTCGTGGCGCAGCCTGGAGTGCCGGACGCCGCTTACGCGGCTGCCCGCGCCGTGTTCGATGAACGCGAACTGGTTGACCTGACCATCGCCGTCGGGCTGATGAATACGTATAACCGTCTGGCGATCAGCTTCCGGAATACGCCTCAAGCCGTCATGAAACAATAAAAAGTCTCGCGGTTCTCGCACGCGGGAATGTGTGGCGTTATCCGATTCCCGCGCTCTCGCCTGGCAAAATTGAGCCCCGTGATGTCGCGTTCCCTCATGCGAGAATGCTCATCGAAACAACAAGGGGATGCCATGAACGACGAAGCTCGCATCGCGGGCGGCTGCTTGTGCGGCGCGTGCCGATACACTTCCAGCGGCACGCCGCTCAACGTGCGCGCGTGCCACTGCCACCGTTGCCAAAAGGCCACCGGCTCTGCGTTCTACGCCCGGGTGATGGTGCCGTTCGACAGCCTGCATGTGGATGGGCCGGTGTCCTGGTACAACGCCGACAGCGGTTTGCGTCGCGGCTTCTGCTCGCAGTGCGGTTCGACTCTGTTTTCCGCACGGCCCTCGGCCGGGACCGTGGGGATTGCGCTAGGCTCGCTCGACGAACCGGACACATTCGAACCGACGGAACATATCTGGACGTCCTGCAAACAGGCCTGGCTTTCGATCGACGATGGTCGGCCGCAATACGATGAAGGCCTCCCGCCGCCCGTGACTCCTCGCTGATCCGAGCGGGCCCGGCGACGCACGGATTTTCGCTGTTTCAGCACCCAACCGCGGTGCGGGAGCGCCGCCGCCCGCTCGCGTGGCGCCTATACGCAGGCGCTACCGCCCATACCGAACGACAACCGTCGCCTTCGCGATCGTTTGGTAGTGCGCGACTCATTGCCGACGTCGTTCTTGATTGCAAGCGCACCCACCGGCAACTTGGAAATATCATTACCCGCCCCGCTCTCGATGGCGTGGGTCATCGTCCGATTCGCGTCCCGAATGGCGTCGCGGCAGCCGGCGCCCCGTCGACGCACGTCAATACATCATCGGACCGGGCGCGGCACGCTGTTCAATACGTATCTCGACCTGATCGAGCATCTCGACGACGAGCTGCCTGCTACCAGTGCGTTACGAAGCCATCCAGCATACCGAAAGCTAATGGCACACCGGAAGATCGACCGGCTGATGCTCGTGAGGAGTGATGAGCAGGAATCGATCGGCGCAGCAGCGGATTTCTCACGTGCGTCGACGCTATCAAGAATCGAGCGCGGCTATCGCGATGCCATGCGCACATTGCAGGCTACGGAGCCGGACAGAAGCTGACGCCGCCAAAGCCTTCGCCCTCATACGGCGCCATGACGCTGCGCTCGGAACGTGCGCGAAACTCGTTCGCGCTCACCCCGCCAGTGCATTCCCAGCAACGCAGGTTCATGTATGCGAGCCCAATGGCGTATCGGAGAAGAGCTACGTTGCAATGCCCGCCGAGTGCGGCCAACGAAACCATTACCCACCCGCGCGCACTGCCATCGCTCGATCGCATTGGCTTGACCGAGGTCAATGACGGCCGAACGCCGAAGCCGACAATGGGCTCGACGACTGCGTTAACAATTCGGTAAGGAACCCGCCCGAATATGAAGAGCATCCATTGGGAGGATTCACGATGCTCAGTCCCGAGCGCTTACGCGCACTTCGTTTCGTATGTGTCTCCTGCGTTCTTGCTGGCGCCGTCGTGATTCGTGCGTATGCCCAATCTCCAGCGCGCATTTTGAACGGCTATGCCGCGCAGTCGGGAGTGACACCCGTTCCCGCACACGGCCAACAGTTCTTCACCGCGCGACATGGTCACGAGTGGAGCTGCGCGACGTGCCACGGTGCCGCGCCGATCGGGACTGGTCAGCATGCGGCCACCGGCAAGACAATTGCACCGCTCGCCCCGGCGTTCAATCCGGAGCGCTTCACCGACCCGGCAAAAACGGAGAAGTGGTTCCGGCGCAATTGCGGGGATGTCGTTGGCCGCGAGTGCACGGCGTTGGAAAAGGCCAACGTCCTGAGCTGGCTAATGACCCTCAAGCCCTAGCACGCACGAACGGCACATCGATGACATTGCGAGGAATAGACACGTGAGCATTCGATTCGCTTCGGTTATTGCATGCGCGCTCGCGGTCCTTGCCGCCGCCCTGCTGTCGGGCCTTGCACTCGCGGAGCAGGAGCAGGAGCCCGAGCAGCAACAAGCGCAGCAGGAAAGCCCCGTCGCGCGATTACCGAAGTACGAGCAAGAGTGTGCCGCCTGCCATATCGCGTATCCACCTGGCATGTTGCCCGCCAATTCGTGGCGACGCATCTTGAACGATCTCGATCATCACTTCGGCGTCAACGCGTCTCTCGATTCCGCTTCCGTGAAGCAACTCGAAAGCTGGCTGGCGGCACATGCGGCAAAGGCGAGCCGCGTGGAGAGCGCCCCGCCGCAGGATCGCATTACCCGCTCTGCGTGGTTCGTGGCCGCGCACGATGAAATACCCGCGTCGACGTGGCGGCGTCCGACAGTCAAGAGCGCATCGAACTGCGCCGCCTGTCACACGCGGGCAGACCGAGGAAATTTCGATGAACGATACATTCGAATCCCGCGTTGACGATCACGCGCGCACGGCCGGCACAGTCCGGATTCTGGTATGGGACGCGCCCGTGCGCGTGTTCCACTGGCTGATGGTCGCCTCGTTCGCGGGCGCATGGCTGACGGCTGAGAGCGAGCGATGGCGCCTACTGCACGCCACGCTGGGCTACACGATGGTCGGGCTGGTGGCCTTTCGCATCATTTGGGGACTGACGGGAACGCGGTATGCGCGGTTCTCCGCCTTCGTGCGCTCGCCGGCAGCCGCTATTCGGTACATGGCGAGCCTCGTCAAAGGGCGTCCGGAACGATACGTCGGCCACAATCCGGCAGGCGCTATCGCGATCATTGCCATGCTGCTATTCACCTTGGCCGTGGGCGCGACCGGTTGGGCGGCCTATAACAACACCGGCAGCGAATGGCTTGGCGAGTTGCACGAGGGCGTCGCCAGCGCGATGCTCGCGCTCGTCGCGATTCACGTCGCGGCGGTGGTGGTGAGCAGCCTCCTGCATCGAGAAAACCTGGTTGGCGCAATGGTCACGGGATACAAGTCGGGCCGGGTGAGCGAAAGCATTCGAACCGCGCGCTGGGGGCTGGCCGCGTTGGTCGTGGCCGCCGTGATCGCCTGGTGGTGGACGCAATGGCAGGCGGCGCCTCAACCGTCCGCGTCGACTCCATCCGCACAAGCCGCCGGTCATCCGCGGGCCGATGGGAAAGGTAACGACGGCGA
Organism: Trinickia sp.; assembly: GCA_051961035.1. Taxonomy (GTDB): domain Bacteria; phylum Pseudomonadota; class Gammaproteobacteria; order Burkholderiales; family Burkholderiaceae; genus Trinickia. Next base: position 7,604 of record JBQCDS010000431.1, read on the forward strand.
CTGAGCCCGATCGAGCGGACATCTCATCCATGCGCATTTTGCTTGTCGAGGACGACCCCCTGCTCGGCGACGGTATTCGTGCCGGCTTGCGGCAGCAGGGTTTTCAGGTCGATTGGGTGCGCGACGGCGAAGCCGCGCAGCGCGAGCTTCGCGCTCAAGCGTACGCGGCGACGGTCCTCGATCTCGGCTTGCCGCGCTTAGATGGTATCGATGTGCTCCGAACCGCGCGCCGCGCCGGCGTGGAACTTCCCATCCTGGTGCTCACTGCCCGTGATGCCGTGGCGGATCGTATTCGCGGGCTCAACATGGGGGCCGACGACTATGTCGTCAAACCCATCGACTTGCACGAACTTGGCGCCCGGCTACGGGCGCTCGTGCGTCGCTCGCACGGCAGGCCGCGCGAGCGGCTTCAGGCTCAGGGCGTCGTGCTGGAACCCGCATCGCGCATGGTGTTCCGCGACGGTACACCGGTGACGTTGTCCACGCGCGAGTTCGATCTGCTGCATGTGTTGATGCTCAATGCGGGTCGCGTGCTTTCACGTGAACAGATCGAGCAGCACTTGTATAGCTGGGGCCAGGAAGTGGAGAGCAATGCGGTGGAGGTGCACGTGCATCGGCTCAGAAGCAAGCTCGGCAGCGACCTGATCCGGACCGTACGAGGCGTAGGCTATGTCCTATTGCGCGAAAGCACGGGTGAGTCATGAAGTTGCCGCGCTCGCTGCAAGGACGTTTGCTCGTACTCGTGACCGGCGGCGTGGCGGCCGTATGGATCGCTGCCAGCGCGCTCACTTGGCGCGATGCACGAAGCAAAATCGATGAGCTACTTGATAGCCATCTCGCGCAGTCTGCGGCGCTTCTGATGACGCAGCAAGCTCAGGCGGCGGATGACGACGAGGCTCTGGACGCTCCGATTCTGCACCGCTATGCGCCGAAGGTGGTGTTTCAGATTTTCCACGAGGGGCGGCTCGGCATGCATTCGGCCAATGCGCCCGCGCAACCGTTGGTGTCTGCCCCGCACAAGCGAATGCCGGCGTTTTGGACCGTGCGAGTGGAGGGCAAGCAATGGCGGGTGTTTGCGGCTTCCGGCGCACGGCAGGATGTCGAAGTGTACGTAGGCGAACGGATCGATTCACGCACTTCGATACTGATGGCAGTGATGCGCAGTGCCTTCTGGCCTATGGCTGGCGCCCTGCCGGTTCTCGCTCTCGTGACTTGGTGGGCCGTTCGACGAGGCGCGGCGCCACTAAGGGACCTGGGGCGCATGCTAGCGCGGCGCGATCCGCGTGCGACGGACCCGGTGCGGATGGACCGGGCACCGGCAGAAATGGAGCCGATGCTCGATGCGCTCAACCGTCTGTTCAATCGCATTCGAGCTGTGCTCGATGCAGAGCGGCGGTTCACCGCGGATGCCGCGCACGAACTGCGCACGCCGATCGCGGCAATCAGGGCGCAGGCGCAAGTGGCCATGGAGGAGGACGATGCCAAGCTTCGTAGGCACGCCCTCTTGGGCGTGATCGCAGGCTCCGACAGAGCTGTGCATCTCGTCGATCAGCTCTTGCTGCTATCGCGGCTGGAGGCGGGGGCGCCTATCGACGATCGCGCCGAGGTCGATCTTTGCGCCGTGGCGAAACAGGTTGTCGCCGATATCGCCCCGCAGTCGATCGGCAAATTGCAGCAACTCGAACTCGAAGCGCATGAACGCTGCATCGTCGTAGGCAACGATGTCCTACTGGCGTCGCTCATTCGCAACCTGGTCGATAACGCCGTCCGCTACAGCCCTTCTCGGGCTCGCATTTTGGTGTCGGTGCGCCGTCGCAATGGCCAGATCGTACTGGCTGTCGAAGATAGCGGACGCGGTCTTGCGGCGGACGATCTACAGCGGCTGGGTGAGCCGTTCTTCCGCGTGCCAGGGAGCGGGCAAAGCGGGACTGGGCTTGGATGGTCGATTGTGCGGCGCATTGCAGCCGTGCATGGTGCCTCGGTCGAGGTCGACAGATCCCCTGCGCTGGGGGGCCTACGCGCGAAGATCTCCTGCAAGGCAGCGAATCCGCCCGCGTCGGGCGTGCAGTCGGCACCACGCAAATCGGCACAGGATGCGCCATGAAATGTCCGCTCACCCAGACACACGATCACCACGGCAAACCGTCGGCATCGACAGCCCCCATGCGCATCGACGCCTCCTATACTCGAACCTAGCCAGGCGAGCGGGATCGGTGATCTCGGTTCGCCCCTTCTTACGACGCCCTGTTGCGCTTGGCGCGTACCTTCGCAGGGCCGCTCCCAGGAAGACGATAGCGATGGCGGATTTCCGTTTGACGACCGTTTGGTGCGTCGAGGCGCCGGTGCAGCCGGTATGGGACGCGATCCACGATTGCACACGCTGGCCGAGATGGTGGAAGAACGTCCAAGCGGTGCGCGAATTGCATTCGGGCGATAGCGACGGCCTGGGCGCCGTCCATCGCTATGTCTGGAAGGGCGTGCTGCCCTACCGCGTGATCATCGATGTGCGCGTGACGCGCATCTCACCGCTTCTCGCCCTGGAAGGCGAGGCGAGCGGCGCACTCGAAGGCGTGGGACGCTGGCATTTCACGGCCGACGGCAGTTGCACCGTCGTGCGCTACGAGTGGCACGTCCGCACTGCCAGCGCCTGGATGAACGCGCTCGCTCAAGCCCCGCTCGCGCGGCAGGTATTCCGCTGGAATCACGATTCCATCATGCGCGAAGGCGGCCTGGCGCTGGCGCGCATGCTCAACGCACGCCTGATCGACTCGCGCCACATGAGTTAATTGCTTGCTCCCGTACACGCCGTGCTGTCCGTGAAATCGCACCGGCACAGCGAGCGGCCAATTCGGTACAAAAAATGCTCGCCATCGAGCCTATCCGCCCCTTGGGAGACAATGATGGGCCCCAAGCAAAGGTTGAATTGCTCGTCGTTCACCGCGAGATATGGCGCCCTCTTCTGCGTCATCGCCGCAATGTGCGCATCGTGCGGCGGTGGCGGAGGAGGTGATTCGAGCCCCCCCGCCGGCGCCGGCAGCGCAGGCGGCACCGGGAGCGGCGGCTCCGGAGGATCGGGAGGCGGAGGCGGCACCCCGGCCGCCTCCGCCGATGTGCTGACCTATCACAACGACATCGCCCGCACCGGGCAATACCTGGCCGAAACGGTCCTCACCCCCGCGAACGTCAACTCGGCGCAGTTCGGCAAAGTGGCCTTCCTGTTCGTCGATGGAAGAGTCGACGCGCAACCGTTGTACGCAGGCAATGTCACGATGAACGGCGCGGCGCATAACGTTGTCTATATCGCCACGGAACACGATAGCGTCTACGCATTCGATGCGGACACGAACGCGCAACTGTGGCGACAGTCGCTCGTGCCGACTGGCCAAACGCCGAGCGACGATCGAAACTGCGCGCAAATCACGCCCGAAATCGGCATTACGTCGACACCGGTCATCGATCGCTCGCGCGGCGCCAACGGTGTGATCTATACGGTAGCCATGAGCAAGGACGCGAGCGGCGGCTATCATCAGCGCCTGCACGCGCTCGATCTGGCCACCGGTGCGGAACTGCTGGGCGGCCCCACCGAAATCGCCGCCACCTATCCCGGCAACGGCGCCAGCAGCGTGAACGGCGTCACGGTGTTCGCACCGGGGCAGTACGAAGAGCGGCAAGCGCTGGCGCTTTTGAACGGCAACCTGTACCTCGCCTGGGCTTCTCATTGCGATCAAGGGCCCTACGGCGGTTGGGTCATGGCGTACAGCGCCGATACGCTCGCGCAAACGAGTGCGATCAATCTCACGCCGAACGGCAGCGAGGGTGCGGTTTGGATGAGCGGCGCCGGGATGGCGTCCGACGGCAGCGCACTCTATTTGCTCGACGGCAACGGCACATTCGATACGACGCTTGACGGCAACGGGTTCCCGGCGACCGGCGATTTCGGCAATACGTTCGTGAAACTGTCGACCTCGCCGAAGTTAGCAGTGGCCGATTACTTCGCGCCGTTCTACACGGTCAGCGAGTCGAACATAGACGTCGACCTCGGCTCGGGCGGCGCACTCGTTTTGCCCGACCTCGTCGATGCGAGCGGCACCACGCGGCATCTCGCCGTCGGCGCGGGGAAGGATCAGATCATCTACGTGGTCGATCGCGATGCGATGGGCAAATTCAACAGCACGCAAAACTTAATCTGGCAGCAGATACCGGGGCAACTGAACGGCAGTGTATTCGGCATGCCGGCTTATTTCGGAGGTGTCGTCTATTACGGGGCCGTGGCGGACAATCTAAAGGCATTTCCGATTGCGTCGGCTCGCTTGGCCACATCGCCAAGCTCGATGAGTCCCGGCACGTTTCCTTATCCCGGCGCAACGCCCAGCATCTCGGCCGACGGGACGCAAAACGCCATTGTCTGGGCTGCGGAGAACGGCCGGGTCGGCGCGTTGCACGCTTTCAACGCGAACAATCTGGGCCAGGAGTTGTACAACAGCAACCAGGCCGGCACGCGAGACACATTCGGCGCGGGCAACAAGTTCATTACGCCGATGATCGCGCACGGCCATGTCTACGTGGGTGCGACCAATGGGGTTGCCGTTTATGGGTTGCTGCATTGAACTTCGAGCGAAGCGGCCGTACGCACACCAACGATGATGGTGCGGAAAGTCGCTCGCTGCTCGCCGCCGACGACGCGCTTACAGCGCGCTCGCTTCGCTCGCTTCGCGCGTTTCGTCGCGCTAACGCTCGCGTTGTGCGCGGCGAGCGTGCGTTCGGCTGTCCCAGCCACCGACGCCAACGCCGGCAGCCACGACGCATCGCCCACCGATGTCTTGACCTATCACAACGATATCGCCCGCACGGGGCAATACCTAGCTGAAACGACGCTCACCCCTGCGAACGTCAACGCCGCCCGTTTCGTCAAGGTCGCGTTTCTTTCCGTCGACGGCAAAGTCGATGCGCAGCCGCTTTACGTGAGCCACGTTTCGATCGAAGGCACGGCGCTTGATGTTGTTTTTGTCGCGACCGTGCCCGCGTGGGTTTATGGTTTCGACGCCGATACCGACACGCCGCTCTGGCAGCGCTCGCTGCTCGCTCGCGGCGAAACGACGAGCGACAATCGGCGGTGCAGCCAAATCACGCCGGAGATCGGCATTACGTCGACGCCCGTCATCGATCGCTCTCGCGCGAGCAACGGGGTGATCTATGCGGTAGCCATGAGCAAGGATGCGCACGGTGCCTATCATCAGCGTCTGCATGCGCTCGATCTGTCGACGGGCGCAGACGCGCTCGGCGGGCCCAAGGAAATCGCGGCCACTTATCCCGGGCGGGGCGCTAACAGCAAAGCCGGCGTGACCACGTTCGTTGCGAAGCAGTATGCGGAGCGTCAGGCGCTGGCACTCGTGGGCGGCACGCTCTATCTCGCCTGGACATCGCATTGCGATCACGATCCGTACGGTGGCTGGGTGATGGCGTACAACGCGGATACGCTCGCGCAAACGAGCGCGCTCAACTTGACGCCGAACGGCAGCGAGGGCTCCATCTGGATGAGCGGTGCGGGGATGGCATCGGACGGCCACAGCCTCTACTTGCTCGACGCCAATGGAACGTTCGACACGACGCTGAACGCGCAGCGGTTTCCCTCGCATGGCGACTTCGGCAACGCTTTCCTGAAGCTCGCCACCTCGCCGAAGCTTGCGGTGGCCGACTACTTCGCTCAGTTCGATACCGCATCCGATTCAAGCGACGACATCGATCTCGGTTCGGGCGGCGCCTTGGTGCTGCCCGACATGAAAGATGAGCACGGTGCGGTGCGCCATCTCGTCGTCGGCGCCGGAAAGAACGCGATCATCTATGTGCTCGATCGCGAGGCGATGGGCAAGTTCGATCGCAAGCGTAACGCCGTTTGGCAGCAGATCGACGGTGCGCTCGACGGCGCGGTGTTCGGCATGCCGGCGTACTTCGGCAACGTCATCTATTACGGCGCCGCGCGCGATCATCTCAAGGCACTTCCGATTGCGTCGGCTCGGCTCGCCAAGACGCCAAGCTCTAAGAGCGCCGTTAAGTTCCCCTATCCCGGCGCGACGCCCAGCATCTCCGCGAACGGAACGAAAGACGCCATCGTGTGGGCGGCGGAGAACGGCCCTATCGGTGCGCTGCATGCGTTCGATGCGCACGACCTCGGCCACGAGCTCTACGACAGTAAGCAATCGGGCGCGCGAGACCGCTTCGGCCCGGGCAACAAATTCATTACGCCGATGATCGCGCATGGCCGCGTTTATGTCGGCGCCACTGACGGCGTGGCGGTATTTGGACTGCGAAAGCCGTAGCCCGTCTGTCACCGGCGCGATCCTCCATTCGGGCCAAGATACGCGCCCCGATGCGCGAGCGATAAGCAACCATAAGGAAATTGTAAAATTGCGCTTCGCCCGGCATTGGACGCGGCGAACCCATCGCCGCGCCACGCAATAAAAGGAACAACACCCCATGCACCAACGCAATCCCTTGGAAAAACTGCTCGAGTTCTCCCTGTTCAAATCGCGCTGGCTGCTCGCGCCGTTTTACATCGGCCTCGTGTTCTCGCTCGCGATGCTGTTGATCGCGTTCGTGCAAGAACTCGTGCATGCCTTGGCAGGCGCGCTTCATGCCGCGCCCGAGCAAATCATTCTCGCGACGCTGTCGCTCATCGATCTTTCGCTCGCGGGCAATCTCGTCGTCATCGTGATTTTTTCCGGCTACGAAAACTTCATTTCGAAGATCGACACGGGCAGTAGCGAAGATCGCCCAAGCTGGATGGGTACGCTTGATTTCTCGGGATTGAAGATGAAGCTGATCGGCTCCATCGTCGCAATCTCGGCCATTTCACTGTTGCGCGCGTTCATGAGCCTCACGGAGCAAGACATTCCGCTCGACGAAGCACGCATCCGCTGGCTCGTCATCTTGCATTTGACGTTCATCGTCTCCGGCGTGCTGTTCGCGGCGATGGATTGGATCGCCGCTCGCTCCGAGAGTCATTGAGCCGCCAAAACGAAGTGCGCCGCCAGCGGCATGGCCGTGGCGGCGCTTGATTTCGCCGTCGCGCTTTGAACGTCGTGCTTTAGGCGTCGTGCGCGTGCACGATGCACACTTGATTGCGCCCAGCGTGTTTGGCATCGTAAAGCGCCTGGTCCGCCTCGGCGACGAGCGCGGATGCGCCCGTCAAGCCATCCGTTGCCGCGCAGCCGCCCACGCTCACCGTCACGCGCAACCGTCCGGAGGCCACTTCGAGCGCGTCGGTCTCGATCGCATGGCGAATCTTTTCCGCCACGACAGCGGCGCACGCTTCGTCGCAATGCGGCATGATCACCATGAATTCCTCACCGCCGTAGCGGCCCAGGATATCGGTGTTGCGCAATTGCGAGGACACCGTCGTGGCGATCCTGCGCAGGACGGCGTCGCCGGTCGGGTGGCCGTACGTATCGTTGATGCGCTTGAAGTGGTCGATGTCGAACAGCAGCACGGCGAACGTGTCGTGATGACGCGTCCAGCTGTTGAACTCGGCCGACAAACGGCGATCGACGTGGCGACGGTTGTAAAGGCCCGTGAGCGCGTCGCGTTCCGACGAATCGCGCAACGCTTCGAGCGCGACCTCGCGCTCCTTCCACGCCACCGCGAGCTCGGTCACGTCGGCGATCGTCACGCACACGGCCACGACTTCTCCGTCCTCGATCAGCGGCATGAACGAACAGTCTTGCTGCATTAAATCGAGCGAACCCGTGATCGGGCAATCGTGTTCGAACGGAAGCAGCCAAGGCCGATGCTGCCAAGACGAGAACGAGCCGCTGCGCAGCAGAAACACGGTATCGAACTTGCGCTTGAGCCACGCGCGCGGCAAGTCGGGAAAGCAATCGAAGAAGCTCCGCCCGATGGCGTCCGCGGCGCAAAGGCCGCTGTGCTCGTCCATAAAGCGATTCCAGAGCACGATGCGGTAATCGCGATCCACCGCGAATATGCCGAGCCCGACGCGTTCCAGCGCAAGCTCGCTCAAGCGAGCGGTGCTAGGGATGTCCATCTGCAACCTCGATACATTCAGAGATTGGCGAGAAATCCGTCGAGCGCGGTCACGAGCGACTGAACGGCCTTGGCCGTCATCAACGTCAACAGATGTGAGCCGAACACGCCGTCCTCGGTTTGCAGGTTGACTTCGAGCAGCAGCGCGCGGTCCCACGGCAGCTTGGACGGATGCAGCACTTCTTCGAGGTCGAGCTGCACGCCGATCAAGCGCGGCGGCGTAAACGTCGGCAGTTGCCCGAGCTGTTCGAACAGCCCCGTCAAGCATGCACCCGCGATCAAGTTCGCCACGTCGGACAGCACTTCGGCATCCGACATATCCTCTTCGCGGTCTTCGACAGGCGGGTCGTCCGAGCGGAACACGAACTTCATGTGATTGGCGCTGCGGCTGTCGAACAGCGAAATCGCTTCGCCGGCGATCTCGCAGCGAAAGCTTTGGCGCAGTGCCGTTACCGGCTCCGTGAAATCGAGCATGTCGCGCACGGCCGACGGCAGTGTGTCCGTGTCGACCATGCGGATGCGCGGTACCGAAAGATGCACGAAGCGGCCGAGCAACGCGGCAAGACGCGCGCCCGCTTGGCCCATGCCAATGTTCGCGATCTCTTGCAGCGCGTCGCGCTGGTCTTCGGTGAGGATGGGCTCACTCATACAATCCGTACTCTTTCAGGATAGGCACCAGCTTCGCGCTCGTAATCGGCTTTTCGATGAAAGCGACGGCGCCGAGCGCCTTCACGCGCGCCTGCGCCTCCGGTTGAATATCGGCGGACACAACAATGACGAAGCTATCCGAACCCTCGGCCCGCACCGCCTCGAGCACATCGAAACCGGTCATGCCCGGCATCGTCAGATCGAGGAACATCACGGAGGCGCGTCCCTCACGGTAAGCGGCGAGCGCCTCCACACCGTTGGCGGCCTGAGTGATTTCGACGTCCCACGCCTCGGGCAAGGCGTTGATCAGCAGTCGGCGGGCGAGCGTCGAATCGTCCACGACTAGTACGGGCAATCCCATTTCGGCAATTCCTTCATAACCACATTCGGTATAACGGCCGCGCGACGCCGATCTGAAGTACTCCTAAACCCGAACGAAGAAAACGTTTACATTTAAAGCAAACGTTGGCGCAAACGGTTTTCTGTCGTTGATTGTTCACCGGTATCGCCCTGAATTCGCGATTTATTTAGGGCCATCTTAAAATAGAGGGTTAGCAGGTAGCGGGGGCATGTGTCC
>JBQCDS010000432.1:0-3129 GCA_051961035.1 Trinickia sp.
CGTCCCCAGCTTGCGCCGCGATAAATCCCCCAAACACAAAACAATTAAATGGGGCCGGGCGCCCGCGGCGCCCCCGACCACCACGCCCTTGTGGCGTCGGCGCGGGGCCGCGGCCGGGCGCGCCGCCAGCGTCGCGGCCGCGTCGCGCTCCATTTCGTCGACGATCGCACGCGCGTGCTCCATGAAAGCCTTGCCCGTATCGTTCAGCACGATCGCTTGCGCTGGCCTGAACCCCTGCGTCCGCCGCACCTCGATAACGGCCTCCAGTTCCCGACGCTTTTCGCCGAGCAACGTGCGCAACCGCGCCAGCCGCTGCTCCTGCAACGCTTGCCCCTTCAAAAGCGACTGCATGCTGTCGAGTTGCGCACCGATCCGCGGCTCCGCCTCCTCATAGGGCTGCAAGTACTCTTCGCGCCCCGTGATGATGAACCCTCGCTGCCCCGTTTCGGCATCGCGGACCAGCGCCAATAGGCTCGCGAGCCCCGCCGACACCTGGTGCGCCTGGCGGATTTCCATTTCGCTGTCATAGAGGCTCACGGTGCCGAACGCGCCAATCGCGGCCGTGACGAGCATGAGCGCGCCGACGAGCGGCCAGCCCCATGCGATCCAACACCACCCCCTCCGGCTAAACCAATTGAACTCTTTGTTCATTCCCTACAAACCTCGAACGCGCGTCATGATGCTTCGTTCGTTACAAGATAGGAAATTCGTCCGACGAACTGGGGGAAATTTTCATGAGCCGGCTTGCCACAGTGCAGATGTCTACACAATGTTGTAACTATTCCAGCTTTCCCCCGCGCGCGTCCCGTGGACGATAGTCGGTCGGGCGGGCGCCGGTCCATTTGCGAAACGCCCGGTGAAACGCACTCGGTTCGGCAAAGCCCACGGCCGCGGCAATATCGGCAATGGTTCGCCGGCCGCTCTGCAGCTGGGCAATGGCCATGTCACGGCGCAATGCATCCTTGATCGACTGATAGGTCTCGCCCTCCCGCTTTAGCTTGCGACGCATCGTCGCCTCACCGATGCGCAATTCGGAGGCCAGCCGGTCCGCGCCAGGCCAGTCCGCGATCGGACGCGCGCGCAGCGCCGCGCGCACGCGCGCACTCAGTGAATGAGGATTGCGATACTTGACGATGAAGCTTGCCGGTGCGTTGCGCAAAAACGTTTTCAGCGACTTCGGCGTTTGGATGACGGGCAACTCCAAGAAGGCCGGCGCCAGTTCGACGTACGACTCTTGTTCGCCAAAACGCAAGTCGTCGCAAAACATCGAACGATATTCGTGACCGGCGGCAGGCTCGGGGCATCGAAAGCGCGCGGCCTGCACGGGAATGCGGCGCCCGACGAGCCAGCACACGAGCCCATACACGAGAATGAAATGCGTGGCGTACGCGAACATCTCTTTCTCGGGCACGCCGTCGCGCAGCCGATAAACGAGGCGGACACACTCGCCCGTCACATCCACTTCGGCCGTTATATCGTCGAGGACGAGCCGCATAAAGCCCGTGGTGCGCGCGATCGCCTGCGCGCCGGTGCTCGCTGTGAGCGCCGCCTGGCACATGGCGATGAAGCTGCCGCTTCGCATCGGATGAGAATCCTGGCCGAAGAATTCATCGTCGAGCTCGCGCACGATCGCGCTCCAAAGCGCGCCGTACTGCGCCGACGATACGCGCGCCCCTCGCGACGCGATCATTTGCGGCGAAATGCCTGCTTCCTCGAGCATGGGCGACGGATCGACGCCGCAGCGCTCGACGCAGCGGAGTGCTTCTTCGACGAGACTGACGGCGATGGTGCCTTTTTCTTTATCCATGAATCTTGATTCCGGCGGGCGGCCGACGCGCCCGATGGCCTGACGCCCTGAGTGATGGGTGCGTTCGATGGCAAACGCGCTCACGGCGATTGAGCGAGTTGAGCATCGAAAGCCGTCGCGAGCCTGCCTACACTTCGACGCGTGACCGGCCCGCCTCTCGCGGCGTGCCATTTTGAACCATTTTCACCAGCGCGCGCCGCCATGGACGAGTTCTATACCGACGAACAACGGATGATCCGCGACACCGCCAGGCAGTTCGCGACCGAATGCCTTGCGCCGCATGCGGCCCAATGGGATCGAGACGGTGCGTTACCCCCGCACATCGTGCGGCAGATGGGTGAGCTCGGCTTGCTCGGCATGATGGTCCCGGCCGAACTTGGCGGCACCTACACCGATTATGTCGCCTATGCGCTGGCGCTCGAGGAAATCGCCGCCGGTTGCGCCGCCTGCGCGACGATGATGAGCGTGCACAACTCGGTCGGCTGTGGGCCGATCCTCAAGTTCGGCACCACGCAGCAGCAAGCGCGTTGGCTCGGCGAACTCGCGCTTGGCAAGACGATCGGCGCGTTTTGCCTGACGGAGCCGCACGCCGGCTCCGAGGCCAATAACCTCAAGACGCGCGCCGTATTCGACGAAGGGCGCTGGATCGTCAATGGCAACAAGCAATTCGTGACGAACGGCGCGCGCGCGGGTGTGGCGATCGTGTTTGCCGTCACGGACCCGGAACTCGGCAAGCGCGGTATATCGGCTTTCATCGTGCCGACCGATACGCCGGGTTTCACGGTCGGCCGGCCCGAGAGCAAGCTCGGCATTCGGGCGTCCGATACGTGTCCGGTCACGCTGGAAAACTGCGCCGTTCCTGAAGACAGCCTGCTGGGCGAGCGTGGCGAAGGGCTGAAGATCGCGCTGTCTAACCTCGAAGGCGGGCGCATCGGTATCGCCGCTCAGGCGGTAGGCATCGCACGGGCCGCCTTCGATGCCGCCCGCGCCTACGCCGGCGAACGAATCCAGTTCGGCAAGACCATCAAGGAGCATCAAGCGATTGCCCATATGCTGGCGGATATGTCCACGCGTCTGAACGCTGCCCGGCTGCTCGTTCACCACGCCGCGCGCCTGCGCAGCGCAGGCAAGCCTTGCTTGTCGGAGGCGTCGCAAGCCAAGCTATACGCATCCGAGGCTGCCGAAGACATCTGCTCCAAGGCAATCCAGATCCACGGAGGCTACGGCTATCTGGCCGACTACCCTGTCGAGCGCCACTATCGCGACGCCCGCATCACGCAGATTTACGAAGGCACGAGCGAAGTGCAGCGCATGGTCATCGC
>JBQCDS010000433.1:0-10133 GCA_051961035.1 Trinickia sp.
TGCCGAGAATCGCGATCACGACCATGATTTCGATGAGCGTAAAGCCGCGCTGGCGACGCGCGCGCAGGGCCGCGACTTGGGTACGACGTTGGTTCAACTGTTGCATCATTTGCTACCTCTTTCGATAAATAAATCACGAAGCACGCCAAGCGCGCTTCGCATCGCGCCGCTGATTGTAATGGGGCGCTCGTCAGGGTTCGCTCATCAGCGCAAAGCCGACAATAGCCCTTACAATGACACGCATGAATACACTCCAAATCCGCCTACTGTCGTTCGCGCTGTTCGCGGTTTTTTGCGCGACGCTCACCTACTGGATCGTCGTGCTCACCGCGCACCCCGCGCCGCCGCCCCCCGCGGCAGCCGTCGCGCCCAGCGTTTCCGTGGAAGACGCCTCGGCGCTCTTCGGCGGTAAGCTCACGCACGAGGCCAACCGCAACATCAAGCTCGTCGGCATTCTCGCGCTGCGCGAAGGCGCCGCGGCGATCGTCGGCGTCGGTGACGAACCCGCCCGTGCCATCGCGCTCGGCAGCAAGATCGCAGAAGGCACCACGCTCGCCGAAGTGCGCGCTCGCTCGATCGTCATCGATCACAACGGCGTGCGCTCGGAAGTTCCACTGGCGCCGAACGCGGGCGGCCCAACCATCTACGTCCGCTAATCCATTGGCGTTCGACAGGCGCCGGATCTTTGGCGCCGCCGTTCGTCCGATTGCCTGATCGCTTCACTGCACAACGCCTCATCCAGCCGCCCTCCGGTAAACGCGAGGGCAGCGGCCACGTTCTTTGATCAACGCCGGCTACTGCACCATGTTGTTCAGATCGATGATCGGCAGCATGACGGCGAGCACGATCACGAGCACGATACCTCCCATCGCTAGAATCAACAGCGGCTCCAGCAAGCTCGTTAGAAACATCGTTCGGCGCTCGAGTTCGTTTGCTTCGCCTTCGGATGCGCGGTCGAGCATCGTCGTCACGTCGCCCGTTGCCTCGCCCGAACGAATCAGGTGCACGAGCACGGGCGGGAACGTCTTGGTATTGCCCAGCGCGCGCGAGAGGGAGGTGCCCTCGCGCACGCGCACGATCGCATCGTCCACATTGCCGCGCATCGCGCGATTGTTCAGTGTCTCGCCGGCCGCTTGCAACGCGCGCAGAATCGGCACGCCCGCCGCCGTCAAGATCCCGAGCGTACTGGCAAAGCGCACGGTGTTGTAGCCGCGCACGAGCTTGCCCACGAGCGGCGCCGTGAGCAGCCATCGATCGAACGAAAGGCGCGGGCCCGTCTGCGACAAAATGGTACGGGCGATCCATGCGATCAACGCCACGACGATCAGCATCGCCCACCACCAGTGCCGGACGAATCCCGACAGCCCCATCATCATCACCGTGATAACCGGCAAGTGCTGCTTCGTCGTGGCGAACACGTTCACGACCTGCGGCACGACATAGCTGAGCAAGAACGTGACGATGCCGAATGCGATCAGCGTGACGATGGCCGGATAGGTGAACGCAAGCACGATTTTCTGCTTGAGTGCATTGCGTTGCTCGATGTAATCCGCCAAGCGCGAAAGGACGAGGCCGAGCTTGCCCGTATGCTCGCCCGCCGCGACGAGCGCGCGATAGATGTCGGGAAAATCGCGCGGATGCTGCGCGAGCGCATTGGCGAGCGAATGGCCGCCCAGCACTTCGGCGCGAATCGCCGCCACGAGTTCCCGAATGTAATCGCGCTCGGCCTGATCGGTCAGAACGGCCAAGGCCTCGTCGAGCGGCAAGCCCGCTGTCAGCAAGCTCGCGAGCTGGCGCGTGAGAATCGCTTGCTCGCGCGTCGACAATTTGCGGCCGATCGCGAGACGCCGCGAGCGTTCGCCGCGCGCCGCGCTGCCGGCCGGCTCGACGACGAGCGGGGTGAGCCCTTGCGTGCGCAACTGCGCGCGCGCGGAGCGCGCGGTGTCCGCATCAAGCACGCCTTTTTGCGGCCGCCCCCCCGTATCGATCGCTTCAAAGCGAAAGGCCGGCATGCGTTACACCCCGCCCGTGACGCGTATCACCTCTTCGAGCGAGGTGAGGCCCGACGACAGCCAACGTTCGGCATCCTCGCGCAGCGTCCGCATGCCTTGCGCTCGCCCGGCCGCCAGAATTTCGGCGTCGGCCGCATTGTGGTGAATCATCGTCCGGATCGCATCGTCGATCGTCAGCAACTCGTAGACGCCGCGCCGCCCCGAATAGCCCGAGCGCGCGCATTTGTCGCAGCCGACGGGATGCCATTGCGCACGGCCTTCCTCGACGCGCTCTTCCTTGCACACCGGGCACAAGCGCCGCACGAGCCGCTGCGCGAGCACGCCCAGCAACGAGGATGCGAGCAGATACGGCTCGACGCCCATGTCCGTCAAACGCGTCACGGCGGAGGCCGCGTCGTTCGTATGCAGCGTGGCGAGCACCAGGTGGCCCGTGAGCGACGCCTGCACCGCGATCTGCGCCGTTTCCAAATCGCGGATTTCACCGATCATGATGATGTCCGGGTCCTGCCGCAGGATCGAGCGCAGCGCACGCGCGAACGACATCCCGATCCGCTCGTTGACCTGCGTCTGGCCGATGCCGGGCAGATCGTATTCGATCGGATCTTCCACCGTCATGATGTTCGTCGTCGCGGTTTCGAGACGCGAAAGCGAGGCGTAGAGCGTCGTCGTCTTACCGGAACCCGTTGGCCCCGTCACGAGCACGATGCCGTGCGGGCGCGAAATCAATTTGTCGAACCGCGCGAGCGTATCCGGCCCCATGCCGAGCGCTTCGAGATTCAAATGCTGCGCGTCCTTTTCCAGCAGACGCAGCACCGCACGCTCGCCGTGGCCCGTGGGCAGCGTGGACACGCGCACGTCCACCGCGCGGCCGCCCACGCGCAGCGTGATACGTCCGTCTTGCGGCAAGCGTTTTTCGGCGATGTCGAGCTGCGCCATGATCTTGATCCGCGAGATCAGCGCGCCGTGCAGCGCCTTCTTCGGCCGCACGACGTCGCGCAGTGTGCCGTCCACGCGAAAACGCACGACCGATGCGTTTTCGAACGGCTCGATATGAATATCCGACGCATGTTCGCGCGCCGCTTGCGTGAGCAGCGCGTTGATCATGCGGATGATCGGCGCGTCGTCTTCCGATTCGAGCAAGTCTTCGACTTCGGGGATGTCTTGCATCAGCCGCGACAAATCGACTTCGCCCTCGACTTCGCCGACAACCTGGGCCGCGCTGCCGTCGTTGCGTTCGTAGGCCTGGTTGATCGCTTGCGCGAGCTCCTCGGCCGGTAGCCGCAAGGCCGTCAACGCACCGAAATTACGGGCCACCTCGGCAAGCGCGGCCTGGCTCGTGCGCTCGCTGATCCAAACTTCGATGCCCTCGGCGCGCTGATGCGCGACGAGGATTTGCCCGTTACGCGCAAAGCCATAGGGCACGAGCCGCGCCGCGAGCGGCGAGGGCGCCTCGCGCTCGGGCACGCCGGGTTGCGGCCCCGAGTAGGTGCTCACGGCCGGCCTCCCCAGGCCGCGCCCGGCTGCGCGCCGCCAACGCCGTTCACCGACGAGGCCGGCGCCGGCTCGACCGGTTGCGGAGTCGAAGGCGCGGGCGAGGGCACGGGCTCCGTCGTGGCCGGCGCAGGCGTGCCTTGCTGCACGGGTGCGCCTTGCTGCGCGGGCGTGCTCGCGCTCGACGACGGTTGCCGCGTCATTCGTGTCAGATCGAACAGATTCTGCGCGGGCGAGGCACCCTGGCTCGGGCCCGGCGGCATGGGCGGGATCTGCGGCACGTTGTTGTCTTTGATGAGCCGGTTATCGGTCGTATAGCCTTGCTGCTGCGCGCGCATCAAGTCGTAGCGCTCCTGCGCGACCGTGGCGCTGTCCTCCTGATCGCGGATGATGATGGGCCGCAGGAAAATCATCAGATTGTCCTTCGTCCGAGTCTTGTTCTCGGACCGGAAGAGCTGACCGATGAACGGGATGTCGCCAAGAAACGGCACCTTGTAATTACCGCCCGAGTAGCTGTCGTTCATCAGGCCGCCGAGCACGATGATCGAGCCGTTGTCGGCCAGCACTGTGGACTGCACCGAGCGCTTGTCGATCGTCACCCCGCCGTTGTTCGCCGGATTGCTGGCGCTTGCCTGATCGACGGACGAGACTTCCGTATAAAGCTGCAGCTTGAGCAAGCCGCCATCGGTGATTTGCGGCTTGACATGCAAGACCGTGCCGACGTCTTCGCGATCAAAGGTATTGAACGCGCCGACGTTGCCCGTCGTACTGATCGCGTTCGTCGAGTACGAGCCGCTCGGAATCGGGATGTTTTGCCCGACGATGATTTTCGCTTCCTCGTTGTCCAGCGTCATGAGGTTAGGCGTCGAAAGAATGTTTGCGTCGCTCGATGTCGACAGCGCCTGCAACAACCCGCCCAAGCCGAAGATATTGCCGAACCGATGCAGCAGGCCAATGCTCAGACCGTTGCTGAGCAGGTTGTTTTGCCCGCCGTTGCCAACGATCGTCGATATCGCCGTTGAAGGGTTCTGTGCAATATACGCACCTGTAGCCGTCAAGCCGAGAATGCTCTGCGTGCCGCCCGCGGTGTTGAAGTTCGAGCCGCCATAGACACCGTTGTTGCCGCTGTTCGAGAGCAGCGCGCCTTGCCATTGAATGCCGAGATTGGCCGTGTTGTTCGCAGAAAGTTCGACGATGAGCGCCTCGATGTACACCTGGGCACGACGCGCGTCGAGCTGATCGATCACCGAACGCAAATTGCGATAGACGGGATCGGCCGCCGTGATGATCAGCGAGTTGGTGGCTGCATCGGCTTGAATCATGCCGCCGCCGTTCCCGCCCCCTTGGCTGCTGTCGTCGCCGCCTTGGCCCTGCTTGTCGCCGAGGAAACCGCCACCGCTGCCGCCGCCGAGCCCGGCGCCGCTCGAACTCGACATCGAGCCTGCGCCTCCGCCAAGCGAACTGCCGCCGCCGCCGCCGCCGTACGACGGTAGCGGCGGCGTGCCGGCCGCGCCCGTCGAACCCGACGCGCCCGCCGAATTGCCTTGGCTGAACGAGCTGGCGTTGCTTGATTCGGCACTGTTGCCGCCGCCGGCGTTTTTGCCGAGCATCCCACGCAGCGTCTTCGCGAGTTGCACCGCATTAGCGTTGCGCAAGTGCACGACGTGCATGTTGCCAGGCTGCGAACTCGGTGCGTCGAGTTGCGCCACGAGCTGCTTGGCGGCATCCAGGCGCGACTTGTTCGAGGCACGCAGCATCAGCGAGTTCGTGCGCGGATCGGCCATGACGGAGACCTTCAGCGTCGCGTCGGTGCTGCCGATCGCGCCCGGATCGAGCAGCTTGGAGAGTTGAGGTTCCAGATCGAGCGCGTTCGCATTCTTGAGCGGCACGATGACGATCTGCTGTCCGGCTGCGTTGTCCACACCCGCGATGATGGCCGCGATCCGACGCACGTTGTCGGCGTAATCGGTGACGACGAGCGTGTTATTGGCCGGGTAGGCGGCGATCGTATTGTTCGGCGAGATGAGCGGCCGCAGCACGGGCAGCAGGTTATTGGCCGATTCGTGATGCAGCTCGAACACTTGCGTGATGATCTGATCGCCGCGCGCGCGCGGCACGTTGCCGACATAGGTTGGCGCGCCTTGCAGCTTCGCGTCCGCCTCGGGCACCACCTTGAGCACGCCGTGGTCCTGAACCAGGGCGAACCCCTGCATGCGAAGCGCCGCTTCAAGCGTCTTGAGCGCTTGCTCCTCGGGAACGGGATTTTCCGAGACTAGGTTCAGTTGGCCCTTGACGCGGGGGTCGACGATGATCGTCTTGTTCGTCGCTGCGCCGATCGCTTTAGCCACCTGGTCGATGTCCGCGTTCACGAAGTTCAGCGTCACTTCGGCACGCGCGGCTTGCGCGGTGAAGAGCCCGGCCATCAAGACCGCGGTAGCGATGCGGCGCAGTGCCATACGATTTCTTGTCATGGAAGATAGTTTCAATGCGAAAGTGCCTGCCCTCGGCGGTAGCACCGGCGAACACCGAACGGCCTCGTCGGTATTAGTGTCGGATGTTCGCCCCGCCTCTCAAGAAAACGAACATTAGCAGTTTTTTATGTCCGAATAATCAGGAAGCTCTGAGGACGGCTTCGCTTTCACGTCAGAAAGTTCTGGATTGTCGCCTTCGGGACCTGCGGGCCGGCGATAATTTTCCCGCCGCTCGCTGTTCTGCGCCAAGGGCTCGGCGATGTCGGACGGGATGCTGCAGCAGCCGGCCGGCAACCGGTATCATACGGGCGAATATTTCGACTGGATCGACCGGCCGGCTCGGGTTTTCCCGAGCCGGCCCGCACGACGTCTGCCCTGGCCGGGGAGGCGGCCGCGCGTCGCGAACAAAAAACCTAGCTCTGTCGAAGGCACCGAATCATGAAACGGACAGTTCTGATCTTGGCGGTTTGGCTCACGTCGCTCGCGTCGTTCGCGTCGGCGAGTGCACGCGCGGACTGCTTCGACGAAGCCGCGCGCTACCAGAAGGTCAATCCGCTCATCTTGCGGGCGATCGCTTGGCAAGAGTCGCGTAATCATCCCGACGCGATGCACAAGAACGCCAACGGATCGACCGATTACGGGCTCATGCAAATCAACTCGATCCATCTCTCGAAACTCGCCCAGTACGGCATTTCGTCAGATACGCTGATGGAGCCTTGCAAAAGCGTCTACATCGCTGCGTGGCACCTTCGGCAGAAGATGAACAAGTACGGCAACAGTTGGGCTGCCGTCGGTGCGTATCATTCCGAGACGCCTTCTCTTCGCGACCACTACGCGCACCAAATCATCGGTATCCTCACGCAGTGGAAACTGCTGCAAGCACAGCGTTGATAGGCGGGGCCGGCGGCGCGGCAGAGGTGGGATACGGGCGTTTGGTGCACAATGCTCCCTACGCCCTTCATACGACGGCGCTTCGCGCCCTCGCCTCATCCGATGTCGATTTCAATGAACCGCCCACCCGTGCCCGTCACCGTGCTCTCCGGCTTCCTCGGAGCGGGCAAGACCACCCTGCTGAACCACATTCTCGCTAACCGCGCCGGCCTGCGCGTCGCCGTCATCGTCAACGATCTCGCGGCCGTGAACATCGACGCCTTGCTCGTCAAGGATGCCGCTTCGCTCTCGCACGTCGAGGAACGTCTCGTCGAGCTTTCGAACGGCTGCATCTGCTGCACGCTGCGCGATGACTTGCTGACGGAAGTGAGCCGGCTCGCGCAGCAAGCGCGCTTCGATGCCATCTTGATCGAATCGACGGGCATCGCGGAGCCGATGCCCGTCGCCGAAACATTCGCGTTCACCGACGACGCAGGCCATGCGCTGGCCGACGTCGCGCGGCTCGATACGATGGTAACGGTCGTCGATGCGTTCAATTTCCTGCGCGATTACGCGTCGGCCGAAGGGCTGGCCGAGCGCGGGCTCGCCGTGAACGATGGCGACGATCGCACCATCGTCGAACTGCTGATCGAGCAGATCGAGTTTTGCGATGTACTTATCGTGAACAAAGCGGATCTCGTCGATACCGACGCGCTCGCGCGGCTCCAGCAGATCCTCGCGCGGCTCAATCCGCGCGCGATCCAGATCGTCAGCCGCTTCGGCGACGTGCCGCTCTCGGAAGTCATCGATACGAAGCGCTTCGACTTCGAAGAAGCGGCGAGCGCACCGGGATGGCTCGCGTCGCTCGAACATGAACATCCGCACGAGCATGGCCATGGCCATGAACATGAACATGACGGCGCTCATCGTCACGATGATGTTCACGGTCATGATCACGCGGGCCATTCGCATGTCGGCGAAGCTGACGATTACGGCATCGGCAGCTTCGTTTACCGCGCGCGCCGCCCGTTCCATCCCGAGCGGCTCTGGGCGCTGCTGCATGAGGAATGGTCAGGCGTGCTGCGCAGCAAGGGCTTTTTCTGGCTCGCCTCGCGCAACGATGTGGCGGGGTCGCTCTCGCAAGCGGGAGGCGTCTGCCGTCACGGCCCGGCCGGCATGTGGTGGGCCGCTCAGCCGCGCGACGAATGGCCCGAAGACGATGAACTGGCCGCGGAAATCGCAGCGGATTGGCACGGTCCGACCGACGATTCGACCATCGGCGACCGCCGTCAGGAACTCGTGTTGATCGGCGTGGCGCTCGACGCGCAGCGTTGGCGTGCCAAGTTCGACGCTTGCCTTTTGACCGAGGACGAATACACACGCGGCCCGCAAGCGTGGGCAGGCATGAACGATCCTTTTCCCGCCTGGGATTTCGACGATGACGATCACGAAGGCGACGACGAAGGACAAATCGTCCACTGAGCACCCACTGATGCCGACTGAGCGCTCAGCGATGCGCGGCTCAGGGCGCGCTCGCCGGCCCTAAGCGTCGTTCGTCCGACGTCCAAAAAAAAACCCGCCTAGGCGGGTGTCGACAAAGCGTCAAGCGAGGCCTCCTTGGGCCTCCACGAGCTTAGCGCTTGTTGACGGCATCCTTGAACGCCTTGCCAGCGGTGAACTTGACCGTCTTGGCTGCCGGGATCTTGATGGTCTCGCCCGTCTTGGGGTTGCGGCCCGTGCGCGCAGCGCGCTTACCGGAGCCGAAGCTGCCGAAGCCGATCAGTTGAACCGCGTCACCCTTGGACACAGCCTTCTTGATCACTTCGAGCAGCGTGTCGAGCGTTTCGCCGGTTTGAGCCTTGCTCGCGCCCGTCTGACCTGCGACGGCGTCGATCAGTTCCTGTTTGTTCATTAACGTTCCTCTTTATCAGATTGAATTGACACGGACAGCGCAAAACGCGCCGAATTATACGTACGCAAGCTGTGCCGTCGAGTAGCTGTGGCGAAGCGTGCGCCGCTCGGTCGCGCTGAACCCCTGGCGTGACGCCCTTGCGGCGCTTGCTATGATAGCTCAGCGCAAACCCAATAACGGCAAGGCTTCCAAAGAATTTAGCGCTGGGAAGCCTTGTCGGCGCTGGGTTTGAGCATTGTCGTACTCGCGAACCCCTGCTGCCAAGGGCTTCGCGACGTTGCGGCCCAATGTCGTTGGATTTTGCCAACGCTCGCAAAGCCTTGCCTGGCATGGGTTTGCGGCATGTTGGCATATAAGCTGCCGGATAGGTTAGGGTTGCCCCTGACGCCGAACTGGCACCGTTCCCACAGTTTCCGCTTGCCAATGAGTTCAAAGCTGACGCCCGCCATCTTCGCTTTCCGCGACGACGGCACGCCGTTTTCGCCCGTGTACGACGACATTTATCACAGCGCCGCCGGCGCTTTGGCCCAGGCCGACCACGTTTTCCTCGGCGGCAACGGCCTGCCGGGCCGCTGGCGGGGGCGCCGCATGTTCACCGTTCTCGAGACGGGCTTCGGTATCGGCGGCAACTTCCTGGCGACCTGGAAAGCCTGGCGCGCCGATTCTCAGCGCTGCGATCGGCTCGCATATGTTTCGATCGAAAAACACCCCTTCACTGCAGCCGATCTGCGCGAACTGCACGCGCGGTGGCAGGCCGACGCGACGATCGACGAGCTTTCCGCACAGTTGATACGGGCATGGCCGATCCATACGCCCGGCTTGCATCGTCTTGAATTCGAGGGCGGGCGAGTCACGCTCACGCTCGCTTTCGGCGGCGCAAGCTCGCTTGCGCCGCGTCTGCGGCTGCGTGCCGATGCGCTGTATCTCGATGGTTTTTCCCCGGCTAAGAATCCCGATTTGTGGTCGCCGGCCGTCTTCAACTCGCTGGCTCGCATGGCGGCCGAGGGCGCCACGCTCGCCACCTATAGTTGCGCGGGGCACGTACGGCGAGGCCTGTCCGAAGCCGGCTTCGAATGCACGCAAGCGGATGGCTTCGCGGGCAAGCGCACGATGCTCGTCGGCCGATTCGCGCCGCGCTGGCGAGTGCGCCGCCACGCGCCTCCGGTGCCGTTCGAGACCGGCGAGCGCCACGCCATTGTGGTCGGCGCGGGCTTGGCCGGCTGCGCGCTCGTCGACAGGCTGGCTGCGCGCGGCTGGCGCGTGACGCTCATCGAACGCCACGCCGGGGCCGGCTACGAGGCGTCGGGAAACCCGGCCGGCGTGTTTCACCCTCTGCTGACACGCGACGACAACGTCGCTTCGAAAATCACACGAGCC
>JBQCDS010000434.1:0-2056 GCA_051961035.1 Trinickia sp.
ATGCAGCAGCAATCACGCGCGAAATACGACGATGCGATTGACCGTCAGTGTCGTCGAACTTTCTGTCTAGCTGCGGTTGATAGCGAGTCCACATCCATCGGGACACATCGACCACCGGAATGCGTGAGTCGTCGAGCAACTCGCCGGGAAACTGAAATTCGATGTGGCGATCCGGGTAAAAATGGACTTCGAATATCCGACTACCGACGGTCTGGGGAATCGGCGATGGCGGCATCACTACTTTCGCCTCGGCATACCGCCTATGAGCGTCTTCCATCGTCCATTGATCCGCGTCGTAATAGCTCCACTTGACCGTGAACTCGGTGCCCTTGAGTTTGTAGCAACACGTCAAGCTTCCACCGCCCGCGCCGGGCGGATCGTCCCCCCCTCCACCGGCCTTATTGCCGTAAGCATCGGTGATCGTGAAGCCGCTCATGTTATAGGGCAGATAGTTGCGGCCCATGATCGAAATCCCACTGTAGGTAGGCTCCGATTCACCGCATGCCGTCACCGACAGCGCAAGGAGACAAGCCATGGCATATCGCCATGGACGCCAGACTGAGCGAGTATTCATTGCGTTACTCGCCGGCGAACCTCTGTGCACATGCACGCGGTGGCGGCAGCAATTCATCGGCGATCGCCGATACGGCCACCTTCCCGAGACGGCGCTACGCATTGTTTGCCCCCTGTCGCACAACACGCCATACATCGTCCGTTATCCCTTCCAGCGCGTCCGTCGGCGACATCTCGCCCCGAGAAGCAGAAACCAGACGCTCGCGAACGACCGGATGTTCATCGAACACCGGCGAAATCAATACACCGCTCGTTACGAAATTCAGAAGGGCCGCTTCGTCGTTGATGCGGTACTGGCGTGCGCGCTCCAACTGGCGGCAAACCAGTGCATGGAGTTCGGACGACGTAAGATGATCGGCACTCGCACCGCATTGCATTCGCAATTGCAACGTAAGCTTCTCCGCGCGGGCTAGATCGATCAGCAATTGGTGCTGTTCGACAGTAAGCTGCATCGGCTCGTCGCCAGCCGGCAGCATCGGCGAATCCGTGTTTTCCCACGCGACGTCGTTGAAAGAACGATCCCGGTACTCGATTTCGAAACAAGGCGCGATGAATTGTCGCGTCTCCTCCTCCGTCCACACGCGCCTTACACGCTCGATGATTCGGTTGTCATAGAAGTGCAGGTAATACGCCTGCCGTCCGGGCAACGAATAAGCCGTGTACCGCCTGTAGTGCGAAGCAAGGGAATCAAGATCGTGGGGAGACCACAGCCAAGTCAGCATCGGGACGGTCGCCTCACGCCATAGGCGCCGGGCGAGCCGATATTGCAGGCTCCGTTCGTTTTCGATTTCCCATCGATCCAGAGCGATCAAATATGGCGCGATATCCGTATAGGATTCGATCTCGGTGCCGCGCCACAACGACGTGTACCTCAGCTCGGGCACGAGCGCCAACAAGCGGTCGACTCCCGGATTGCCTCGACCGTCAGCCATCAAGTAGAGAAACACATCTTGACCACGGCCCTGATGCTTGCCGTAGGCTGCGTTCAGATGGGCGAAGCAGCGTTGCCAATCGGCCTCGCGTTGATCTGACGATCGTGCAGCCGATGCGCTCGGATTGCCGGTATGCCCCGGAACGGCACCGCGCGTCGCGAAGTCGCTCATGCGACCTCCGTGATCGATTCCGCGCCACTATGCGCATTTAGCAAGCATTCCTTGCACGTGCCGATTGGCATTGCGTGCAGAGGAACCGAGAGATTGTCGGGCCCCGTCCAATGGAAACTGCCACACTTAAGCGTAATGCCACCGGGGCATCCAAGTTCGATGTTGCCGCCGTCGATCTTGATGTATGCGCCGCCGCTAGTCAGGGTCAGCGCACCATGCGACGCCGCGACGATGGAACCGTCGACACTATTGAGTTGCAGGTCCTTGGACGCAGATAGCGCCATTGCGCCCGTGCGGGCTTGCAGGACAACATCCTGCTTGGCCGCAACCACCTTTACCCCCTGCGCCTGGGCAAACAGCGACACTTGTCGACCGGCGGC